>CAIXIN010000131.1 GCA_903919545.1 uncultured bacterium
AAAGAATTGCTTGATGAATTAAGTAAAAGAACAGGATATCCAATTATAGGGAATAAATCAGCCAGTGGAACCGATATTCTGGATGAATTAGGCGAAGAACACATGAAAACCAATGCGATGATTGTATATACTTCCGCTGATTCGGTACTTCAGATCGCTGCTCATGAGGAAACTTTTGGTTTATCTGAGCTCTATAGAGCCTGTGAGATCGCAAGAGAGCTCACCATGAAGCCTGAGTGGAGAGTAGGAAGAATCATTGCTAGACCTTTTATTGGACCTAGAAAAGGGGAGTTTAAACGTACAAGTAATCGTCATGATTACGCATTAAAACCTTTTGGGAATACCGTATTAGACAGCTTAAAATCACATAAATATGATGTCATTAGTGTAGGTAAGATTAAAGATATTTTTGATTCCGAAGGTATTACCGAAGCTTATAAGTCAAAATCCAATGAAGACGGGATGAATATCACCATAAAACTAGCAGATAAACCGTTTAATGGACTTTGTTTCGTAAATCTAGTCGATTTTGATGCCTTATGGGGTCATAGAAGAAATCCAGTAGGGTATGGACAAGAGATTGATCTCTTTGATCGTCAATTAGGAGAGTTCTTAACCAAATTATCCTCTGATGACCTTGTTATATTAACAGCAGATCATGGGAATGATCCAACTTACAAGGGAACCGATCATACAAGAGAGAAAATACCTCTTATATTCTATAGTCCTTCCTTTAAACAAGGGGGAGCATTAGAAGAACGTACCTGTTTTGGAGCAATAGGAGCAACTGTTGCGGATAACTTCAAAGTAGATGCACCGGCTTATGGAGAATCGTATTTAAATAAACTTATATAATATCGACCCTAAAACAGGGTCTTTTTTAATACATCTCTATAAACAAGAAGGGATGATATTTTACTGGTATTCTTAGTCCATAAATAATTATCTATAAATATTACATAATATACATTATGCGTAGTTAATTTGAGCCGACTATTATGAATGATTGTATAAGAATATTGTTATCCAGAATCGTTTGAAGATCTACTACTTTGTTGAGCCAAAGGATTGGTACACTTTCGTTAAAGAATAACTTATTTTTTGATACATATCTGTATCTACGATTAAGTGTTATTTCATTATATACATGAATGATAATGCATTTAATTGTAATAGCTCCTTTTGAATCTATTACTTGATAACATAAATCTTGATCAAGAATATTTGAAGTATCTATTGAATTCAATACTTTTATAAGTCCTGTAATATTTCCATCTTGTTTATCAAATGCCGTAACATCCAAATAGTAATCAAAATCACTGAATTGTAAGACAGTTCTATCATAAGCAAATATTAATGGTGGATCATTAAAGATATCTAATACTGTAATATTGACAGTTTTGCGATCAAAATACCCATATTTATCTTCTACATAGTAAGTTACTTGATAAACACCGACTCTTACTTGAAAATCACTTGATTCTATAACGATTTTAGCGGTTAAATCGCCATCCTCATAATCAACGCACTTCGCATAATGCAATAGATTTATAGGTGTTCCTATTATATATTCAAAGTCTGAGGCAATAATAACAGGGCTATTATTGATAAGAAGAGAACTTATTTCTAATGGGGTACCAGTATATTCAACAAACATCCCTGAGATCCATACTGGATTTAATACAGTCCCTTCTATGATTCTTTTTCTTAGATCGACACATACATCTGTCCTTGCACTCACACGATAATATGTTTGACTATCAACAATGGTTTTATCTAGTATATTTGAATACACAGAATACATTTTAAAATAGAGTGTATTGAGATATGCTGTAGAACAATTTGTTCCATATGTCCATATTGTTCCTGTTTTACTTGGAGATTTCCTAGCATAAACTGGAGATTCTATAACTTTTATATTAGTGTCATTAAGTTTAGATATAATCGAAAAACGATAATCCCCTACCATGGTTTCAATTGGATTTACTATTGGATAATATAGGGGTGTTTTGAAGTAAATTTTCGATAAATTTGCATAGAAAACGATGTTTGTAATGTATTTCTCACCTTTAATAAAGCTAGTTAAAGGGATAACTGCCTCAAAACCTACATATTCATAATAATAATTACAATTAGATGCCCCATATACTCCAGCAGCACAATAACTATATCCAATTGCTGCGAAACTTGAGGTCATACTAAAATTCGTTAACTTTGCATCGAAAGTAAAAGTATGATTTAAACTCACAAATTCTAGTTTTATTGAATGATCTGTCGTGTTCTTATAGTGCTGACTTTCATTAATAAAAGCCCAACCTTTAATCGTAATAAATTCTGAAGTCATTTTCGCATCTAATATTTCAAAATTTAAGAATTCTTTAGTTACTGAACTTACTGTAATCGCTCGTGTTGGTAATGGATCAATCACTAAACTAAGCAATATTGTAATGATACCACTTAGTAATATTCTTCTCATTTTCTAATTCTCTTGATTATATAAATAAAACTTACACTAAGGATAACAAGTAATGTAGGTATACCATACATTTGAATTAATGATTGTGGACTGATACCGAGTTTATAACTTAATAATTCTGTTGATTCATTACCACAATTATTGCTCCAACTAAGTTGAACTGTACTTAAGACTTCTGAGTTTTTCATAAGTTTAAAGCTGGTAAACCGTTGATCTATTCCAGCTAAAATACCATTAGAGTTTTGTATATAAAATGGATATTCTGAAACCAAAGACTCCCCTTCTTTCAATCCATTTAGATATACTTGACTATTACCGCAACTTCCATATTGAAAAGAGGTTGTTTCTACATGATCCTGATTCGTTATTGTGATTGTTTTCATATTTCTAAATAGAACCTATTTATACTTATTCCTAAAAAAAGGTCCCTAAGGACCTTTAGTTTGATTATCTTCTTCTACCTCTAATGAGGAGTAGACGCATGATTTGAAGTAATGTTGCTCCAAACGCAGCGACATAAGTCATTGCGGCAGCGGATAACATGGCTTTAGAATCAGCTATTTCATCATCATTGATATAGTTACCTTCTGAAAGGATCTGTAAAGCACGACTTGATGCATTGAATTCAAGTGGTAAAGTAACCAACTGGAATAAAGCAATGACACCTAACATGGCGATTCCTAACAATAAGATCGCATCTATACCAGCGAGAATACCAATAACAGCGACTACCCAACCTGCATAACTAGATACAAGCGCAAAAGGTAAGATCGCATTTCTTATACCAATAAAACTGTAGTGATCGGCATATTGGATGGCATGACCAACTTCATGAGCAGCAACCGCAACAGAAGCTACTGTAGCTTCATTGTAGACTTTAGGAGAGAGATTAACACTATTGGTCTTAGGGTCATAATGATCGCTGAGAAGACCTCTTTGACTGACCTGAATCTGAACATCCTGTAATCCATTGGCGTCTAATATCGATCTTGCGACATCATAACCATTCTTATTGTTTACGGTTGGGACTTTAGCGAAATGAGAATAAGCATTGTTTACTTTCGCCTGAGCCCATATAACCAAGCCTATGGCGGCTAAATATAAGAATATATCCACAGTAAACTCTCTTATTTAACGGATTCTTTGAAGGCTTTGGCAGCTTTAAATGCTGGAACTTTTGCTTCAGGAACCTGAATCTTTGCTTTTGTCTTTGGATTAATTCCAACTCTCGCGTTTCTAGTCTTAACTTCGAACTTCCCAAAACCGGCGAGATCTACTTTATTACCGGCCTTTACTTGGGCTACGATCGTGTCGAGGACTAGATCGACAGTTTCCAACGCATCCTTCTTGGAACATCCGCAACTCTCAGCAACAGCATCAGCTAAAGCTTTCTTATTAACTACATTTGTCATAGAATTTCCTCCATTCTTGACCTTATCATAACAAACTTAAGTCAATTATACAAATCATTCGGATTTAAGTTCTCTAGCCATTAAGATCTGAATGCTTTCTGAAGGTTTAGCGCCTTCATATAAGACTTTATACACTTGTTCAGTAATAGGCATAGATATATTGTTTTTAAGTGCTTCATCATAAACAACTTTGGCTGCGTTGATACCTTCTACGGTTTTCTCGTTGGTATCCCAGAAGATCTTAGAGGTATCGAATTGACCTATCAGTAAGCCAGCTTGGAAATTACGAGAATGAACAGAAGTACAGGTTACAATGAGATCTCCTACCCCATCCAATCCAAGAAAGGTTTCAGGTTTAGCTCCAAAGAAGATCCCATATCGAGAAATCTCTGCTAATCCACGGGTAATCAAGGCTGCACGTGCGTTATCGCCGTATCCTAGGCCACTGAGGATGCCACTGGCTAAGGCAATGACATTCTTAACGGCTACACCTATTTCAGCTCCTACGACGTCTGTAGTGCGGTATACACGGAAATAGTTGTTTGAGAAGATGGTTTGAATCAATTTAGATGCTTCTTCATTATCTGAAACAGCATTTAGAGCTGTAAGCAATCGAATAACGACTTCTTCTGCATGAGATGGACCAATCAATGAGACGATTGCCTTTAGGATATGAGGGTTGATGTTGTCTTTGATGACCAAGGATAGACGTTTATGATTTATAGGATGAAAACCTTTAGCTACGTTTACAATGGTGACAGAATGTTTAAAATGTTCATTGATCTTAATACAAACATCTTCGATGGCTAAAGTAGGTACAGCTAAGATAAGAATTTCAGCATCCAATAGATCTTCAAAATTTAAACTTGCTTGAATAGAATCATTCAGGATCTGATTTGGAAAGAAGCGTTCATTACGATGATATCGGGAAATATCTACGATTTCATCGAGATCTCTTCCCCAAATGACAACTTCATGTTTGTTGTCTGTTAATACTTGGGCTAAAGCAGTACCCCAACTACCGCTTCCTAAAATACCAATTTTCATGTTATAGTTCCTTCTTTCTGGCGATGATACGGATAGGAGTTCCTTCCATAATAAAGGCTTCTCTTAATCTGTTTTCTAAATAACGTCGATAGGAGAAATGAAGCAATGCAGGATCATTGACGAATAAGACAAAGGTAGGTGGAGCAACCGCTACTTGAGATCCATAGAGAATGTTTAGACGTAATCCTTTGTGTGTAGGAGGAGGTGTGATACGTTGAGCATCACTTAGAACTTCGTTTAACACACTGGTCTGTATTCTCATTTGAGAATAATTATATACATTATCGATATTTGGAATGATCTGATGAACACGTTGACGAGTTGTCGCTGAGATAAAGAGGATTGGAGCATAGCTTAGATAGATAAAAGCTTTTCGGATTTCTTCAGTTACTTTATTGATGGTGAATTCATCTTTTTCTACAGCATCCCACTTGTTATAAATGATGATGATGGGTTTACCAGCTTCATGAGCATACCCTGCAACATGCTTATCTTGATCTCTTATCCCTGCAATTCCATCGATGACAAATAAAATAACATCTGATCTTTCTATGGCTTGAAGAGATCTAAGAACTGAGTATTTTTCTATAGATTCATAAACTTTACCCTTTTTACGTATACCTGCTGTATCGATAACCACATATTCCTTACCATCTTTGGTAAACGGTGTATCTACAGAATCTCGTGTAGTTCCCTCTTTATCAGAAACAATGACTCTCTCTTGATTTAAAAGTGCATTGACCAAAGAAGATTTACCTACATTAGGTCTTCCAATGATGGCAAAACTGATCTTACCATCATAATCATTTAAATTTCGATCTGGGAAATGGGAGATGATCTTATCTAAAAGATCTCCTATTCCGATCCCATGGACACTACTTACGGGGATTAGATCTTCAAATCCTAAAGCATAAAATTCATAAGATGCATCGATGAGGGACTGATTATCCACTTTGTTGATGGCCATAAGAACAGGTTTTTTTGTTTTATGAAGCAACTTGGCGATATAGCGATCATCATCCGTCATGCCTTCTTTAGCATTGGTAACAAACACAATAACATCGGCTTCTTCGATGGCGATGTCTACTTGCATACGAATCTCTTTTTGGTAATCTTGATCCTTGAGTTGAAGTCCACCAGTATCAATAACTCTAAAGTCTTTGGTGAGCCAGTTGGCTTTCGCATATAAACGATCCCGAGTTACCCCAGGTGTGTCTTCTACGATGGATAATCTTTCTCCTACGATACGGTTAAATAACGTGGATTTGCCGACATTAGGTCGACCTACAATTGCGATAACGCCATCAATCATGTTGGTTTAACCTTTCTACTGTTTCTTGATACAGTTGGGTAATCTTTTCTACGGTCTCATCGATGCTTAAGAAACTGGTATCCAGTTCTATAGCGTCATCTGCTTTTTTTAAAGGCGAATAGGTTCTTGTTGAATCAGCGATATCTCTTAATCTAAGATCTTCATAAACCTCATCAAATGATAATGGACTACCTTTTTTATGAAATTCTTGATGTCTTCGCCTAGCTCTTTCTAATAAGAAAGCCACTTGAAATATCTTGAGTTCAGCATCTGGTAATACGACGGTACCGATATCTCGTCCATCCAAAATGAAGCCCTTCTTAAGGGTAATCTTTTGTTGTATACTGACTAATTTAGCTCTCACATTTTGTAGACGAGAAACTTGGGATGATCCTCGATCACATTCTGTATTTCTTACTTCATGACCAACCAAATGACCATCCATGATCAATTGGCCTTCAGCGGTAAAATCAAATTCGGTGTGATCAAGCATTTCAACAACTGCAGCTTCATCATCTAGATGAATGTTGTTTTTTAGTGCTTTATAGGCTGTAGCTCGATACATCGATCCAGTATCTATGTGTACATAATCTAAGATTTTAGCTAAACGCTTGGCTATGGTGCTTTTACCTGAAGCACTTGGTCCATCAATTGCGATATTGATTTTCATTAGAACCCCTGTGTACTAAAAATCCAATAGAAAGCAAAACCAAGCATCACCATAAGCACTATGACAAGAATAAAGACGATGAAATTCAATGTTCTCGATGAACTATTGACAGACTGACTCATTTCAAGCAATTCTTTATCGACACTATCAAGTTTTAACTTGATCTTTGCGGTTTCTTCAAACATATTCCCATTGTTTGATCGATTAAAATCATCTTTATATTCTTCTTCAACAACAAAATCACTTTCAATAACTCTTTTTATTTCTTGAGTCATTTTATCATCGGATTTGGATGAGTCATTCTCACCAGAGAAGACAGGTTGATTTACTTTATTGATGATGTTTAAATCAGTATCTTCGGATGAAGAATATCCTTTTTTGATATTGTAGGATTTAACCTCATCGATGAATTCATCCAAGAGATCGTGATGAAAAGTTGGATCTTCTTTCTGTATATTGGGTTCAAGACTACGATCAGCCTCACCTTTTGAGTGTAAGGCATTATAATCGGGTAATTTTGGACTGATTTCAATCGTACTTAGTTCAGGGTTGATACGATTTAAACGATCAGCATAGGATGAAAGTACTGTAGAGCTTACTTCGCTTTCGCGACTGTTTTCTACTTCTTGACGTAATTCGGCGTTTTTTCTGACACGTGAAAGATTTTCCATAAAAATACCTCTTTGGTATTATAACAAATTTAAGTCAACTTAGGAGGCTACTACTGTAAATAGATAAGCACGACCATCAAAAAACCGCTTATTTAGGCGGTTTTTTATTGTGGAAAACTTATTTGAAGTATCTTGTAAACAAGGTTTTTAAGGGATTATAGAGCGTAAATGCGGCTATAGTTATCAATGCTCCCTTGAATAAATTAAAGGGAGTTACTGAAATGATCCCTGCAATTTTCACTGCATGATCTGACATGCCATATAATGGAAAAGCGAAATAGTAATTAACAAAGCCCATCACAATGGTCGCAATGATCGTGCCTACAATGAAGATAGGCAAGAATCTAATCAATGCTTTAGGAGTAGACCATTGTTTGAATTTATTCCTAAGTAACCAAGAAAAAATTGATATTGGTAGAATAAATCCAACTCCATAGAAGAAATTCGCAATTTCTCCAGAGAAGTTTGGGTCCTTAGGACTGAATATTCCATGAAGAAGATTCTTTATCAATTCAACAATAATGGCAGGTACTGGACCTACAAAGATACCGATAAACAAAGATGGGATATCGCTGGGATCGATTTTTAGATATGCTGGAAACAATGCTGGTATAGGGAATTCAAAGAACATCAATAAATAAGACAAGGCAATCATCATACTAATTAACGTCAATAATCGAAGGTTGTTTTTCATTTTTTCTCCTTTCAACAAAAAACCCCAGAATAATCCCAGGGCTCAACATCAAAAGTGATATTGTTATCTTCTTTCATCCAGACTTTACTGTCGCCACCGGAATCAAACCGGTTCGTGCCCTTAGGCTCGCGGGGTATACCGCCGGTAGGGAATCGCACCCTGCCCTGAAGATAGTTATAGTTTAACTTAAATGATGGTTTTTGTAAAGCGGCTTATGCTCTACCTGCGTATTTACCATCGATTGTATTAACGATGATCATTTCGCCTTCAGCAATAAACATAGGAACTTTTAGTTCTAAACCAGTTTCCAAGACGGCGTTTTTCATAGCACTTGTCGCAGTATCTCCGCGAACTGCAGGTTCAGTAGTACTGATCTGTAAAGTAACCTTATCAGGTAATACAACTCCCAAAATTTCACCTTCATAAGAAACGATATTGACATTATCGTTAGGCTTTAGGAAAGGCATTTCTTTCTCTAAATAGCTCTTTTGAATTTCGATTTGATCATAAGTGCTGGTATTCATGAAGCAAAGTGCATCCCCGCTGTCATAAAGATACTGCATCTCATTCTTGTCGATGTGAGCGGCTTCTACTTTGTCACCACCAGTAAATGTGATTTCATTAATGACACCTGTTCTTAAATTCTTTACTTTGGATTTGATAATCATCCCACGCATCGCTGTTTTATTGTGTTGTGTGTCGAGGACAGTGAAAATATTGTCTTCATATACAAAGGTAATTCCTGGTCTTAAATCATTGACGATAATCATAAATAGACCTCCTGTTTAACAGTTCTATTTTAGAGTATTGTATCTATTTGTCAATCACTATTACCATCAGATGAATCATTAATCTGATATTCCAATACATTTTTGAAGACAGTATCATAAATCATGAATGCGGATACTGTTGTGGGCCCTTGATAAACTATGTATGCAGTTTCTTCTATGAACTCGATCTTAATATCCCATTCCCCTACTTTGATATTGAAATTTTTTGGATTAAATGTAAGAAACTGATCTTTAACTTGTTTAAGAGTGTAGAGTTCAACTAAAGAGAATTCATCAAGTTTTATTGAATTCTTACTTTCTTGTATTCTTTGAAAAAGATTAACACCGATCACATCAATAAACATTACAATGAATAAGAAGATAAGTATGAATGGATAAAGTACAAAGCCTTTATTTGAGGTAAGCAATGAAGATCTCATAAGTATTTTCTTTATATGTGTAGCCTATACTGAGAAAGTTATCGTTTATTTTCCATTCACAGTCTTCAATTTCAATAAGATATTCCATGTATCCTTCTACTTCAATCAGTTGATTATTTTGACATAATAATTCAATGTTTTGATTATTGTATGTCATCATTAAACTATCTCCTTTGATGACGATATCGCTTCCTACCCCAATTCTTTTTCTTAGTTGAAGAATCCCTATGAAATTCTGTCTTTCAGTTAACGCATAATCATATCGGTATAATACTCTTAAAAAAGTATAGGTAAGAGTTAAAACCATAGGCAATAAAAGAATAACCAATAATGTTTCAATTAAGGTATAAGCTTTTGTATTGCACATTTAAGATCACACTTTTTTGATATTTGAATAAACTCATAACGAAATTCTGTATTTGATACCTCTCGAAACAATTTAACAAATACACTTAGTAATAAGATTAGTCCTAAAATAACCAAGCTTAATTCAATGATCATAAATCCTTTTTTCATGTATTTTACCTGTACCTATCAGTAATGTAATTTCTATAGATTCTAAGACTATAGTTTGTCCCATATTGATGTTTCCATTCGCGTTGTATCGTATAGGATATTCTGGCTCAATTTCTCCTTTGTATTCAAATGTTTCGTGATTAAGTAAAGCCATAAATTGTATATGAATAAGTGAAGAAGTAAAATCTTTCACCTTAATTCCATATGAGCTTATAGGATTAATGAATATTAAACTAAACCCAAACAGAATCATCAATACAATACTCATTTCTAGAAGTGTAAAGCCTTTATTCGATGCTAGCTTGTCCATCTAAAATCACGATCTGGTCATTGTTTTGACAAGTAGTTTGTTGCTCTGTAATATATCCTGCTTCTATAAGTTGAGCAGTATCATCAGCAATCTCATTAAATTCCATTTTATATTCCAGAATTGCTGCATCTATAACTTTCAATTGTGCTTCACACCCTTTCTTTTCAAATAAATTGAGTACCTTTTGAATGTTTGGGATAGACAATAAAAAAAGTAAAGTAATGACACTAACCACAACAATCATCTCTAATAAAGTAAATCCTTTTTTCATAGAATATTCTCCATCATTTCTATAGGTTTTAACATCACTTGATACAGAATCATAATCATAAAACTTATTTTTATATATGAATAAGCCAACAGAATTTTTCCATACTTCTTAATTTGATTTATCACGATTAATTCCTGAACATTAGCGTAGTGTTGAAGGTATTTTGTAATATCGATTCCCTCTTCATTCATTTTGAAATAAGCCTGTAAATCAGGGTTGATGACTTTGATCGAATTCGTTAGATCTTGTCCATTTTCAAGTTTAATTGAAGTTTCAAAACAAAGTTGACTAAGGACTGGTGATGAACTCCATTGGATTTGTTTAAAGATCAGATCAATACTGCCCCCTAGACGATAGAAATAAAGGAATTTTTCGCAAAATTGGTGGGAAATCAATCTCGTCCATATGTTTTGAGGTCGAAATTTTCTACTTATGTAATAGATTCTGTATGCCTTATTTTTTAATAAAATCATTGTGACTATAACACTGACTAATAAACTAAGATCCACTACGATAAATATTAGTAAAATTACCTGATACATAGATAAATCAAGTTTTGGACCTAGAAAAAGCAACATGGACTGAAATAGTGGTAAGATCACTCCATTTACGAATATCATCATAAACAGACTGAATATTAGAAGTAAAACTGGATAAGCTAAGCCTTTTAAAACCTGGGCTTTAAGTCTTTTATTAAGATTCATTGAATATAAGACAACCAACAAGGCTTTTCTAGATTCACACTCCAATGAAAGTCTTTGATATTGAGTGTAATTCGTTAAGGATAATAAGTTTCTTATGTGTTGTTCATCTTTAAGATCCATGCCTAATATTTTCTTTATCTCTTGATCGTTGATTTCACTCTCGAGTAAATCAGACAATATCATCGAATCTACTTTTCTTTTGATTTTTAAAAGAAGGAATATGGATCTTAATATTTTAAGGATTTTGGAAGAGTTCATAACTCATGATCCTATTTTTCCCATCGGACTCTAATTTCTGATGAATCACTAGATTTAGAACACTTAATATCTCGTTTCTAGATACTCCTAAGTTTTCCAAACGATCTATGGTTTTACTGGCAGAATTTGAATGAATGGTAGAAAGCACTAAATGGCCTGTTAAAGCACAACGTAATGCAGCTTTAGCTTCGATCTCATCACGAATTTCACCTATGACGATAAGATTAGGATCATGTCTAAGAACTTGTTTAAGGGCAGTCTCAAAAGTAAGATCTTGTCTTTCATTCACTTGAAGTTGGATTAACTGAGAATGATAGGCTTCAATAGGATCTTCTATCGTATAAATCTTAAGTTCACTTAAGGCATTTAGAATCGTATAGAGCGTGGTTGTCTTTCCACTTCCTGTGGTTCCAGATATTAAGATTAAGCCCGCTGAACGCTTTAATTCAGCTTTGATAAGGCATAGGTCATCATATTTAAATAAATTATCTAGACATAGATACTTAGGTGGATTCATGATCCTAATTACGATGCTTTCAGTATAGTTATTCTTAATATGGGCTACTCTAAGTTGAATGATTTGTTGACCTAAATCTATTTTAAAATAACCCGTTTGAGGTCGATACGTTTTTAAAAGATCTAGTTTAGAATGATACTTGATGTATTCAAGCAGATTTCGATCTAAAACTAGGTTTTTTACTTTAATCAAACCTTGAAGTGTCCTTAACTCGCACGATCCCTGTCCTTCTCTAAATGTAAGATGAAGATCAGTGCTTTTTGATTTAAGTGCTTTTAAGATTAATGTATGAAAAAGAACTTCTGTGCTCATATTAGAATTTATGAGATAGAAGTTCTTTGTCCTTATTTTAAATAAATATTTGTTAATTTTTCTTGTTTTAAACTGGTTGATTCATCATGCCCTGGATAAACTATGTAATCTTTATCGATGGCTTTTATCAATCTTAAACTTTGTTTCATTTTTGTTGGATTACTGCTTCTTAGATCAGTTCTACCAACGCTTTGCATAAACAGAGTATCCCCACTAAACATATAATCTTCTATGAATAAACACACTGAACCTTCGGTATGACCTGGAGTTTCTAAGACTTCAAATGAGAAATCTCCAATGTCTAGAATATTAGGATAAGGTAATGTTTTTACTTCAACTACAAATCTTTTAGGAAAGGAATAATTCAATTGAGGATCCTTCATCAAAGGTTCATCTTCTTCATTCAGATAAATAGGACAAGTAAAATGAGATAAAAGATCATTGATGGCTCCTATATGATCAAAATGACCATGGGTTAAAAGGATGGCCAATACTTTATTTTCTCCAATCGCACCTAAGATACGTTCTGCTTTAGCTCCTGGATCAATAATGATGGCTTTACCATTCATACTTAAGACATAACAATTGGTTTGTAGGATTCCAACTTTTACTGTTTTGATGTCCATATAATAAAAAAGCCCTGAGGCTTATTTTTTTTCCTTATGCATGGTTTGTTTGTTGCATCTTGGGCAAAACTTTTTAACTTCCATCTTTTCTGGATGTTTCTTTTTATTTCTGGTGTTAATGTAGTTTTCTTCGTTGCAAACAGTACATTTGAACATAATGTTCTCTCTCATATTGTTCTCCTTTTAACGCTCAATTAGTATAACATAGGTTTTTTAATTTATCTACCATTAAAGTAATAAACCATTATTTCATTTACTATTTTATAACAAAGGTTATCATATGACTTTACAACACTAAAAGCATCGGGTATTCCACATGCAATAGCGATCTCTGGTTTAGTGTATGGGGCATAGGTTACGATGAGTGAATTTGATGATTCTATGAGTTTGCCTTTACTGTCAACTACAAATGTTTCAGCAGTTCCTGTTTTAGCAGCTACAGCAACAGATACATCTTGAAGATTACGACATAGACCATTGGTGACGCATAATCTAAAGCCTTTTTGAACTCTTTCTAGAGCCATTTCATTATCGAGCACATTTAGTACATTTACATCATTTTGATAAGTTATGGTATCTGTATTGGTCTCTGTTGCTTTTAAAAGAAGTCTAGGTTCGATACGTTTACCACCATTAGCTATCGTTGAGATATATTGAGCCAGTTGCATTATCGTATAGGTATCATATTGACCAATAGCGAAATCTAGAAGATGACCTCCTAAGATTGCCGAACCCTTATAGCCTGTTGCTTCATAAGGAGTATCAACACCCGTTAGAGAACCTAAACCAAATTGACTATAATAATTTCTCATGATATCGAAAGCAGCGATATCGATGTCTAGACCTTGATCATACTTATAAGTAGCTCCCCCAAGTCTCATCGCCACATGAAACATATAAACATTACTAGACAGAGCTAAAGCTTGGATATCTGATACTTTACCTAAGTATCTGTATGATTTTTTTAAAGGTGTTTCTTTTATTTTTATGGCTGCATCGTCTATGATTTCACCAGCTTTGATGACGCCTTCAGAAAGACCCATATAGATCGTAGCCCCTTTGATGGTGGATCCAATAGACATGGCTTGGGTAAAAACACGATTGATGTCGTTAACAATAACCCCGTCTTCATATCCCATGGAAACCATAGTTAATACATCTCCATTGTTAGGATTCATAATAACTATATTGACGTTTTTGAAATATGGCCTATTTTTATCTTTGGATTCAGATTCTACCCATTTCGCGACTATGTTTTCTACAGATTGTTGTAAAGCAGAATCAAAACTAAGATATAAATCTTGACCATTGGTCCCTTGCGATACTTCAGTAAATCGAACCAGCCCTTTTTGATCATAAGTTACTTGATAAGTGCTTTCTTGTCCTTTTAATAATTGTTCATAATATTGTTCAATACCAGTTTTCCCAATGACACTATTTCTCGAGTATCCCAATGCAAGATGATAAAGCAAGAAATCAGAACTTAAACCTTGTTTACTTGTGGTTACAGTTCCTAACAGACGCGTTAATAGATCACCATAGGGATAGGTACGATCATAATAGATCTGAGCATCAAATCCATAGAAATCAGTATTGTTTTCTGAAAGATAGGCTATTTCTTCGATCGTACAATCGTTTTTTATTATTTTTATACTCTTTGCTGGAGCTGCATTCATTAAAGTATATACAATATAAGTGCTCTTTGTTTCATCATCAAAAGATAAATATTCAGATTCAGTGATTCTCGCGAGCTTTAATTGATAGATATCGGTATCTGTTAGTTTATCATCGTTATAAAGCTCCCATTCTTCATCCGTAATTTTTGCACTTACCAAGTCAGGGTATTTAATGATATAGAGATCTTTTAAATCTCTAGGATAGAGACTGGTATTATCAATCGTAAAATGTTCAACAAAATGCTCAGCCATATCCCACTCCTCTTCTGAGGAAATATTCGCAGGTGGATAGTAAACGATAGATAAGCGCTCAGCATTACTGACTAATATTTCTCCATTGCGATCATAAATAACCCCTCTTTGAGAAGGTATTCCAATATAGCTCTTAGTAAAATCTAAAAGCTTTTGCTGATATTCAGCATTTTTAGTGATTTGTAATGTGTACAGATTAACCCAAACCAGACTAAAAAGTAAAAGAACAGATACGATGATGATCTTAAACCGACGGTCAATTGATCGATCTAAATCAAATTCTCTTTCTCTTTTTATAGCGTTGATTTCTGCAAGTTCTTTATTTTCAGAACTAGTTGTTTTATTAAGTTTAGGTTTTATCACAGGTCTATTATAATCATTTTAAGACCAAAATCATAGTGTGATATACTTGATTAGAGGTTGAAAATGAACAGAACACAAACAAGACCCATCTTCGTTAACGGTTTACAAATCGGTGGTCAAAACAAAGTCATCATTCAATCGATGACCAATACGAAAACAAAAGATATCGAATCTACCATCTCTCAAATCAAAGCTCTAGAAGGTTTTGGTTGTGAATTGATAAGATTAGCCATATTGGATGAAGAAGATGCACGAGCGATCAAAGAAATCATAAAGGAATCAAAAGTTCCATTAGTCGCAGACATTCATTTTAATTATAAATTAGCTTTAATAGCCATAGAAAGTGGAATCCATAAAATTCGCTTAAATCCCGGAAACATAAAGAACAAAGAGCACATTGAATTGGTCGTAAAAGCCTGTAAAGAAAAAAATATTCCGATACGTATAGGTATCAATTCGGGATCATTAGAAAAATCCATTTTACAGAAGTATGATAATGTTCCTTGTGCAGAAGCAATGATTGAATCTGCTCAGGTTCACATCAAGATTTTAGAAGATCTAAATTTTTATGATATCGCCTTATCTTTTAAATCAAGCGATGTACGATTAACCATTGATGTATATGAAAAGGCATCTAAGATCTTTCCTTATCCTCTACATTTAGGTGTTACTGAAGCTGGAACACTTATTGGTTCTTCCATTAAATCTTCTGCTGCTTTAGGAGTTCTACTTCACCAAGGGATAGGAGATACCCTTCGTATTTCTATCAGTGATGATCCTGTAGAAGAAATCAAAGTTGCGAAACAATTACTAAAAGCATTTGGGTTGTATGCCAATGTTGCGGATCTAGTTGCATGCCCTACTTGTGGTCGACTTCAATATGATATGTTGCCCATCGTAAATCAGATAGAAACTTATCTAAATACAATTCAAAAAGACATTACTGTAGCTGTGATGGGTTGTCCTGTTAATGGTCCTCAAGAAGCTTCAAGAGCTGATATTGGAGTAGCTGGTGGTTATAAAGAAGCCTTACTCTTTAAAAAAGGAAACTTTATCCGATCTATACCTCAAGAAGATATTGTAAAAGAACTCAAAATTGAAATAGAACAATACATTATCGACAATAAGCTTTAAAGAAAAGGAAATCAGTTACTCTGATTTCCCTTTTTCTATTTGTTTTACTTTTGACTTAATATGCTGTTGTTCTTTGATGGATTTCTTGATCATTGCACGTCGTGCTTTACGCTTGATGGTTTCAATGTCTCTTTCCTTTTTCTTCTTATAGTTTGGTTTAACAGCGACCTTCTTTTGATTGACGATTCGAGCAATTTCTTTATCGGCTTCCTTTTTTCTAAAGGTGAACTTAAAACCATAAGGTTTCATTTCTCTTAATGAACCATCTGCTAAATTACGATGTTCGAAGAAGATACCTCGTTCCATCAATTGACGAATGACTTGATCATCTTTTACTGTATAGAAGACATAGCTTTGTCCATTACGCCCTGCTCTACCTGTTCTACCTGCTCTATGGACATAAAAATCTAGATCTTTTGGAAAGCCTACTGAGATGACATCACTGATTTCAGGAATATCGATACCACGCGCGGCTAAATCCGTTGTTAATACATAAGATACTTGTTGATTACGAATTAAAGTCAAATTTTGTGTACGTTCTCGAGCTGAGAGTTTACCGTGTAGAACGATGTGTTTCATTCCCTTAGCATTAAATGCATTGCTTAGTTTAGTTAGTTCATCGAGATTGTTTAAGAAGATTAATGCAATATATGGATTAATGACTTCAAACAAATCAAAGAAGACCTCACTTGTTCTGTGTTTAATAGGAATCAAGAAATGCTTGATTTTTGGATCAAATTTCTCATCCACTTCGATGGATATTTGTTCAGGATTCTTGAGATACTTTTTAATAAAGGTTTTCAGATTATCTGGAACTGTAGCACTAAATACCATTGTTTGATGTTGTGCTCTGATTTTATCCATGAGTGAATCTAGATCTTCTATGGTGCTTTTTTCTAGCATCATGTCTGCTTCATCGATAACGATGATCTTTGGTCTTTGGATCTGAAGGACATTCTCTTCAATAAATAGAGCTTTCAATCTTCCTAAGGTTCCAATAACAATGTGACTTTTTAAAGCATCCGCTGCTATTTTGTCAGAACCTTTGGTCACCATTTTTACGCTTAGTTTAGGATCCAAGGTTTTGAAAGGTTGGATCATATTAAAAACTTGTTTGGCCAATTCTAAGGTAGGAACCAATATTAAAGCTTGTGTCTCATTGGCAGAGGTATCTATCGCATTAAAGATCGGAAATAAATAAGCGTGTGTTTTACCCGTTCCTGTTTTAGAAACGGCAATCAAATCTTTACCTGCAGTGGCAATAGGAAAAACGTTCTCTTGAACGGCAGTAGATTCTTTAAATCCAAATAAGGTATTCAATGTTGTTAAGGTATATTTCATAAGTCTCCCGCACCATTATAATGATTTTTATGCTCAAATGCAAAATATGTTATAGTTTATTCATGAAAAATCGATTTAAAGTCATTAATGTTACCCCAAGAGGTTTCTGTAAGGGTGTTTATAACGCAATTGAGCTCGCAAAACAAACCAGGTTAGATTTTCCTTTTGATAAAATTACTATTTTAGGAGAACTTGTTCATAATAAAGATGTTGTTTCAAGTTTAAAATCTCTTAAAATAGACACAATTGAATCTAAAGGTAAACTTAGAATTGAATTACTGGATGAAATTAATGAAGGAATTATTATTTTTTCCGCTCATGGGGTTAGTCCTTTGGTTCAAATAAAAGCACATAACAAAGGATTAAAAACAATAAACGCAAGTTGTGAAGATGTATTAAAAACTCAGGATCTTATTAAAGCTTATCTTAATCAAGCTTATGATGTATTTTATATAGGTCAACATGGTCATCCAGAAGCTGAAGCTTCAATAGACCTAGATTCAAGTAGAATACATCTAATTCAAATCGGTCAAGACATTCCACAATTTGAATCGAAGAAGATATTTGTTACGAATCAAACCACGATGAGTATTTTAGACATAAAAAATACTATACAATCTATTCAAAGTATCTACCCTTTCGCGATCGTAAGTGATGAAATATGCAATGCAACTCGCTTAAGACAAGAAGCCATCTTAAAATTACCAGAATCTGTCGATGCAATTATAATCATAGGTGATAAAAGTTCAAACAATACAAAAATGTTGGCGAAAATTTCTCGAAATAAATCCATTTCTACCATCATTGAAGTTCAAAATTTGAGGGAATTAGATCCTAAGTTACTTGACCACTGTCATGAACTTGCGATTACAGCGGGTGCATCTACACCGAAGTTCATCATCGATGAGATTGTTCATTTCGTAAATGCGTACTCGATGGATTCACAAGTTGATAAAGCAAACTATTCAATTAACCCGTTCATCTAAGCGGGTTTTTAATAAGGATAAAAGATGGAGATGTTTAGTAGAATGAGGATTATTATCCAATATAAATTCAAGACTTGCTTTCTCGCTTAAAAGATACTCATATACAAGATCTTCTTGTATATTTAATAAATAGCCGAAATTTAAAGTTTCTTCATTAAGCTCAATCATATGATCCTTGTAGTGATAGGATTGAGCGATATAAAAGAAACCATCTTTAACTATTTTTTCTTGTGTCATTTCAAATCCTAATAATGCCATCTCTTTTCTTAAATAAGGCAATTTTGTATTCGCTTGGGTAATAATTTGAGACATCATTTTAAAATGTCCTAGGTCTTGTTTAATAATTTTAAGAATCAAGTCAGATCCCATCCCACAAATCACTCCAGTATTTAATTTTGTGTTTACTTGTTGGATCCCATCACTTAAAACATAGCTGATATGTTCAAAGACATTTGCATTAGCAAATGTCTGTTGTGTATGAAGTAAAGGTTGATGACGAAGATCCGTTGCGATCACATCTTTGGCTAATCTATTTTGTAGAACAGCTAAAGCAAGATAACCATGATCACTACCGACATCACATAGAACGTCACATGGTTCCACCATACTTAATATCATTGATAAGCGTTTAGAAAGCATTACACCTTATCCATGAAATCCCTTAAACGTTTAGAACGATTAGGGTGTTTAAGTTTTCTTAAAGCTTTGGCTTCAATCTGACGAATTCTTTCACGAGTAACATTAAAGAGTTTGCCTACTTCTTCAAGTGTACGTGTACGACCATCAATCAGCCCAAAACGTAATCTAAGCACTTTTTCTTCTCTTTCAGTCAATCCTTCTAATACAGAATTGATCTCATCTTTAAGCAATTGATTGTTTGCGTATTCATCAGGACTCATCGCATCTTTATCTTCAATGAAATCTCCCAAATGACTATCATCTTCTTCCCCTATAGGTGTTTCCAAAGAAACAGGTTCCATCGCAATTTTTTTGATTTCTCTAACCTTTTCGGAAGTTAAACGAGCCGTAGTTTCGACTTTGTTGTTTTCTTCTATAATTTCCTTTGAATCGATGTCAAATCCGTTCATCTTAAATTCTTTGACTTTATCGATTCCAATATTGGCTGCCACAGCGATTTCTTCATCTGTAGGTTCACGATCATACATCTGAACTAAAGTACGTTGAATACGGGTTATCTTATTGATGGTTTCAACCATATGAACTGGGATACGAATCGTTCTTGCTTGATCTGCAATAGCTCTTGTAATGGCCTGTCTGATCCACCATGTCGCATAAGTAGAGAACTTAAATCCTTTGGTATGATCAAATTTTTCGACAGCCTTGACCAAGCCCATGTTCCCCTCTTGGATAAGATCTAAGAAGAGCATTCCTCTTCCAACATATTTTTTAGCAATAGAAACAACCAAACGTAGATTTGCTGAGATCAATTCATCTTTAGCGTAATCTCCAACTTTTAGAATCTTCTTAATATCATTGATTTCTACAAGTTTCTTTGGGTAATTTTCAAATACCGCGTGTAAGAAGAAACGCGCTAATACATTATTTGGAAGAAGTTGATTAAAATCAGACTTAAGTGTTTCTTTTACTAAATAGGTATCTTCTTTAAATAATAATGCAAAATCTTCTATTTCAGTTATTTCTAAATAATTGAAAAGTGAAGTAAAGTTTTCAAATTTAAACAAATCTTCAAGTATTTCATTGATTTTAGTGTCGTTTAATTTAGAATAGTATTTCTTAAAATGAGCATTAGCGCTCTCAAGGTAACTCGCACTATTTTCAACCATGTAGGTTTCAATAATTGATATATCTTCTTGGGATAAACTTAAAACATTCTGTTCTTTCTTATTAAAAACAGGAATTTGTGTAAAAATTTCAGTATAGATTTTATTTAGGTCATCTAAGGCTATGACCCCTTCAGCGATTTGAACTGCATATACATTCTCTAAGGCTGTGGTTAATAATTCTACTCGACCTATTTCTTTAAGATATTGCTTAACAGGATCGTTTACCCTGTTTTGTGTGGTGACATTATAATTAAGATCACTGATGGTTTCTTCAATTTCTTCGCTTTCATCTAAATGTTCTTCAATGGTATCAATTTCATCATCTAGAATGGCTGTTACAAGATCATTGTCTTCTACCAATTCAACATCTTCTGTCAATAGAATGCCTTGTTTTAGTAGATCCTCTAAAAACGAGGAACTATCTTCATCGTTTAGATTAAAATCTTCTAATTCATTAAGTACTTGTTCATGGGTCAAGCTCCCTTTTGTTTTAAATGTTTCTATGAAATGTGCTCTTAATTCCGTGATATTTGTGAATTTTTGTGACATCTTAGGCTCCTTTAATTTCTTTACGCAATGCTTGGCGCTCTTCTCTCAGCTGACTCATGGATTTAAGATACCTTTGGTGCTCGTTCAGTTCGAGTTCGTTTTTAATCAGTTGTTTTATCTGATTCATTTTTTCATCCAAAAGGCTAATCTTAACCTGAATCATCGCATCATTTAGAGACACCTCGTTGTAATCCTTATAGTAGATTTCGTTGGCTGATAGATCTGTCATAAGTCTAAGCATGGCTGGATCTTCAATCGTATTGATAAAATCAGCAACTTCAATCGTCTCATTCTTACGATAATAATCCAAAATCAACAAGGCACAGGTATTGTGCTGAGGATTTGGAAGAAAACCTAGCTTATCTTTAAACTCAATTGCAGCTTGTAAACTTTTAAGCATCATTCCTAATATTTCAAAGTCTGCCCATTGGCGAATACTGTTTGATGAAACAACTTGTGTACTGATGATGTTTGGTTTAGAAGCATCATAAGCTAGTTTAACACTCAGTAACTTGAGTTGTTCACTTTCAAAACCAGTGCTTTCGCTTAACCTAAGAAGTAGATTGTTTTGATCGAATTCATCCTTGATGTTGGTGATTTCACTCATCATCAATTTGGCGAATTCTTTCTTCTGAGAATAATTGTTCATATCAAACTTTTTTAGTAGATATGAAAATACAAAATCTGTAAACCCTTGTTTAACTTGGACCAAAGCTCTTAAAGCTTCCAGCGATTTCTTTTGGGAAATCTCATCTGGATCGAGTCCAGTATTGTTGATGACAACTTCAACATTGAGATGGAAAGTATTCAATAACTTACCAATCTTATAGGCAGCATTTAATCCTGCTTCATCCCCATCATAACACAATAAGACATTTGTTGATGCTTGTTGGATCAGACGGATTTGATCTGAGGTACAGGCAGTACCCAAAGTCGCAACCACATTAAATACATCTGCTCGATCAAAAGCTAAAACATCTGTGACGCCTTCAACTAAGATAATCTGTTTCTGTTTCTTACAGGTACTTAAGGCGCGATGATAATTATACAACAATTTTCCCTTAACATAGACAGGTGTTTCAGAAGAATTGATGTATTTACTAGACTCATTTGGATTAAGTGTTCTCGCACTGAAGCCCACAGGGTTTCCAAGGGCGTCATGAATAGGAAACGTAATACGGTTATAAAAGACATCTGATGGGCCATTATCGGTCAATCGAGTAACGTTCGCGCTTACACATTCTTGTAGAGTAAATCCTTTAGCTTGAAGAAACTGCGTCGTTTGAAGTTTATCTAGATTCAGCCCTATCTCAAATTTCTTGATTTGCGATTCTAAGATACCTCTTTTTGTGAGATAGTTTTTCGCATCGATCGTATCTTGGGTAGTGAGGAGATATTGAGTATAATTAATGGTTTCTTTGAGTAATTTATGTAGTCGTTGATGTTCAGGAGCGATCTGAGGAAGTTCTGAAGTGTAATTCGTAGTCAATGAATAATTGATGTAATTAGCGACCTTGATGATCGATTCACTGAAGCTTATCTTCTCATAGGACTTTACGAAGTTGAAGACATTTCCACCTTCTCCACAAACAAAACATTTAAAGATCTGTTTGTCTACATTGATGGAGAGCGAAGGATCATGGTCATCATGAAAAGGACAGACTGCCGCAAAGTTCTTCCCTTTTTTAACCAAAGGGATATAACGCTGGATGATGTCGGCGATGTCGGCTCTTTTACGTATCTCTTGGATGTCTTCCTCGCTGATTCGGCTCATTGATCTCCTTTAAAAGCTTAGTTTAGATAAAATGTAGGCATGCAAATCACTAATCGCGACTCTCTCTTGAGTCATAGAATCACGTTCACGAATGGTAACTTTCCCATCGGTTGCAGTATCAAAATCAACGGTGATACAGTAAGGTGTACCCATCGCATCTTGTCGACGATAACGTTTCCCAATTGAACCTGCCTCATCATAATCGATCATAAAACTAGGTGCCAATAAAGCTCTTATGGTCTCAGCTTGTTCAGAAAGTTGTTTACTTAATGGTAAGATGGCTGCTTTATAAGGTGCCAAGGCAGGATGGAAATGTAAGACAACTCGAGTATCATTTTCAAGTTGTTGTTCTTCATAGGCATCATTAAGGAAGGTTAAAAATAGACGTTCAACCCCTACAGCTGGTTCTACACAATAAGGGATATATTTCTCATTGGTCATTGGATCTAAATACTCCATAGATACACCAGAGAATTTTTCGTGTTGAGATAGATCGTAGTTTGTCCGATCAGCAATGCCCCAAATTTCATCAAATCCCCAAGGGAATTTATATTCAATATCACTTGTACCAGCAGAATAATGAGAAAGTTCAGCCAATTCATGTTCACGAATTCTAAGGTTTTCAGGTTTAACACCTAAACTTAATAACCAATTGAAGCAAGTTTCTTTCCAATAAGCATACCATTGAAGATCTTCACCTGGTTTACAGAAAAACTCAAGTTCCATTTGTTCAAATTCACGTGTACGGAAAATGAAGTTACCTGGTGTGATTTCATTACGGAATGATTTGCCTATTTGACCAATTCCAAACGGAATCTTTTTACGCATAGTGCGTTGTACATTTTTAAAATTAACAAACATCCCTTGTGCAGTTTCAGGTCTTAAATAGATCACGCTCTTAGTGTCTTCTACAACACCTTGAAAGGTCTTAAACATTAAATTGAATTGTCTGATTTCAGTAAAATCATGAGCTCCACAATTAGGACAAGCAATCTTATTCTCTTTCATATAGGCTTCCATCTCTTCTTTTTTCATCGTAGAAGCATTGACTTTACCTAAAGCAAAAGCATCAATCAACTTATCGGCTCTATGACGTGTTTTACATTGTTTACAATCCATCAAAGGATCACTAAAGGTCTTTAGATGTCCAGAAGCTTCCCATACCTTAGGGTTCATCAAAATGGCAGATTGGATACCTACATTATATTTATTGGCTTGAATAAACTTCAACCACCATGCTTTTTTGATGTTGTCTTTAAGTTCAATGCCTAAAGGTCCAAAATCCCATGTATTCGATAAACCACCATAAATATCTGAACCTGGATAAACAAAACCAGAGATTTTAGCGTGGTTGACAATCGTTTCAAAATTTGCAGACATAGTATTCTCCTTTATATCTAGTTTATTATAGACCATTTCTCTATAAATACCCAAGATTTTAATGAAATGTTTGTATGGTATTTCATAAATTCATATAAGGTATCTACTAAGATTTTCTCTGGTTTTTTATAGTTTAAGTAGCGCTCAAAATTATCGAAAGTCACCTTATTAACGATTCTGAAAGCATAAAGAAATTCTGTGGTATAAATCGGACTCTGTATTTCCTTTTGACAATTCACACAAATAAATCCACCTTCATCCATTGATAAACTATTGATTTGATTATCCCCACATAATGTACATTCGTCGACTTGGGGCTCAACTCCTAACCAAATCAATGAAGAAACTAAAAAATAGGTTATAACATGCGCATATTTATCGGTTTTCTCAAGCGTTGAGATGCATTGTTGTACAACCTTATAAATATCTTGACTTAAACTGGGATCATAATTGTCTTTAAGTAATTGCTCTGTCAATTCGCAAATAATGGTCATGATGGTTTGTTTATTAAGATCTTCTCTTAAAGCACGATGAGAATTTATCAAAGAAGCACTATGTAAGATCTGTAGACCACTACCCTCTTTATCATCATAAGTTAAAGTACTTTCAGAAAAAGGCATACAAGCAGAAGCGTTTTTACTTTCGCTTTTTAACAAGCCTTTGGCGATGAAAGTTACAACACCTTTTTCTAAACTAAAGGTCTTAACCAAAGCGTCATTCTCTTTATAATCATTTTGACTTAAGATCAAGACATTAAGCGAATCATTCATCGTAATTGGATCCTGTATTCTGTTTATTGATGGCGTTTAGTTTTTGAGTTGAATTGCGCCAATTCTTCTCTTCTTTAACGATCAAATCTAGATAAATCGGTTTCCCTAAACGTTTCTCTAAAATAATACGAGCACCACTTCCAATCGCTTTTATTTTTTGACCTTTATTACCAATAATGATCGCTTTCTGAGAATCTCGTTCAACTAAGATACTGGCTTGAATAAGAATGGATTGTTTATCTTCTTTAAAACTATCAATTAAAATCGCCACAGAGTGAGGTATTTCTTCTGAAGTAGAAATTAAAATCTGTTCTCTTATGATTTCAGTGATAAAGAACTGTTCAGGATACTCAGTAATCATATCCGTAGGATATAAGGCTTCACCTTCAGGTAGATATGAGTTGGTTACTTTAAGTAAAGTTTCTACGTTATCGTTATTGATGGCACTTACTGGAATGATCTCACTAAATAGTTGTGTTTCATTGAGTTCTGTTAGTTTAACGATCATTTGTTCACGAGTAAGAAGATCGATCTTATTGAAAATTAGAAATATAGGTATATGTTCTTTCTTTACGAGATCCAATACGAACTGATCACCCGATCCAAAAGGTTTGGTTGCGTCTAATAAGAAATAAACGATATCTACCCCATCCATCGCTGAAACTGCAGTCTTATTCAACTGTTTTCCTAATTCATGAAGTGGTTTATGAATACCAGGTGTATCGATGAAGATGATCTGAGATTCATCTGTAGACAAAATTGCCTTGATACTGTTGCGTGTTGTTTGTGCTTTATCTGATACAATCGAAATCTTATCCTTCATGATTTGATTAAGTAAGGTACTCTTGCCTGCATTAGGACGCCCTATGAGGGCAACAAACCCGACTTTCATTAAAGATCCTCTTGAGTAAAACGCATCGGTAAAAGTTCAGCGACGGTCTTTGTCATGGTTTCTTTACCATTAGACAAAAGGATAGGACAATTTTCATCGATCAACTCCGATAAGACTTGACGACATATCCCACAAGGAGCACCTACTCTATGACCATTGGTAACGATCGCAATGACTGTAATGTCATCTTTACGATATCCATGAGAGTATGCAGAAAATATAGCACTTCTTTCCCCACAATTGGTGGCTCCATAAGATGCATTCTCTACATTAGCTCCTATGAAGGTCTTTCCATCTTTGGTTAAAACAGCTGCGCCTACATGATAATGAGAGTATGGTGCGTAAGCATTGTCCATGGCTTTAAAAGCTAATGTAAGCAGTTCATCGTGATTCATAGAATCCTCCTAGATGTGATTGAATAAAAACATAAGTCCAATAATGAGTGAAACCAAAGCACTTAAACCAACGGAAGCTGAACCTAGATCTTTAGCGACTTTAGCTTGAGGTGTAAATTTAGGTTCTAAATGATCTATCATGGCTTCTACCGCACTGTTTAGATACTCAAAACATAAAACCATCCCAATACAGACCATTAAAATACTTGTTTCAATATCGGTGAATTTGAAGACAATCGCTACGATAAGTGCAAAGGTCGCAAAACCAAATTGAAGCTGAATACTAAAATCATGAAGGATCCCATCGATCAATCCAACAAAAGCATAACTAAATTTTTTATAAACTCTAACAGGAATACTATCTTGGGGCGATGTCATGAAGGATCTCCTTTTGTAAATCAAACATTATTTTCTCATCGTTAGGATTAAGATGATCATATCCTAATAGATGTAAAACACCATGAGTAATTAAAAATAAGTATTCTCGTTCAGGAGTATGTCCATACTCTAAGGCTTGTTTATTTACATAATCAAGATTGATAAAGATATCTCCAATCTCATCTGAGAAGTCGTTATAATCATTGATTCCATCGTTGTATGCAAAACTGATCACATCGGTAGGTTTATCGAGTTTTCGATAATCTCGATTTATTATTTGGATGGCTTCACTATTCACTAAAACGATGGAATAGTTAAAACGAAGCGGTAATTTTAAGCTTTGGGTTACTTTTGAATTGATTTTTGTTATTTTAGATCTTAAGGATATAAAATCTTTGTTTTCGGTTTGATTGATTAAGGTAGTTTTCACGGTTTAATTATACCATAATCGAGCAATAAGCTTTTTATGGTGATTAAAGAAAAATCATCATCATTATCTAAACTGTTTTATTAGAATAAGCTTCAATAACAATCTGAACCAAAGGATTTCTAACGATATCAACTGCAGTTAATTCAACAAAAGCTATGTCTTTTTTTCCTTTAAGTAATCTTAATGCCTGAATAAAACCAGAGTCTTGTTTAAGATCTACTTGAGTAGTATCCCCATTGATGATGATCTTGGTTCTAAAACCCATACGAGTCAATACCATCAACATTTGACTCTTCGTTGTATTCTGTGCTTCATCTAATATCACAAAGGCATCTTCTAAGGTACGACCTCTCATATACGCTAAGGGCGCGATTTCGATGATCCCCTTCTCAATATACTTCTGAACTTGTTCATTGCCTAATAGATCGTTTAAACCATCATAGAGAGGTCTTAAATAAGGATCTACTTTTTCTTTTAAATCTCCTGGTAAAAAACCCAATGATTCGCCTGCTTCTACGACAGGTCTTGTCAATACGATACGCTTAACATCACCTTTTTTAAGGAGATCAACGGCATAAACAACAGATAAATAGGTTTTTCCTGTCCCTGCAGGACCTGAGACAAAGACCATATCATAATCAGCCATAGCTTCCATAAGTTTCTGTTGACCTAAAGTCTTAATGGTTATGGGTTTATTAAATGCAGTCCTTCCTATGATTCGACTATTCAGTTTAAAGAAAGATTCTTCGGTATTGTTCAGTACGCAATGAGAAAGATAAATGATGTCTCGTTCATCTGGTGTCTTTCCCATTTTTATCCAGCGAATAAGACCATTAAGTGTCTTTTGTATGTTTAGACAAAGATCTTCATCGAGGGTATCTAAAATTACTGCATTATCTCTTAAAACAAACTCGACACTAAAGACTTGCTTAAGTAGTTTGAGATTCTCATCTTGTTGACCACATAAGGTTTGGAATTCCTCAAAATTACATACTTCGATTGGGTAACTGTTTTTATGGATCAATGGAGCTCCTCATTTCTGTTACTTCTATTATAAATAAAAAAGAAGCCAGTGGCTTCTATTTTTTGCGGCTTGCTTTTCTGGCTGCTTCAGATTTGAGTTTACGTTTGACGCCCGGTTTAACATAATATTCTCTTTTACGGGTTTCGGCTAATGTACCGTTACGAGAGACACTTCTTTTAAAGCGGCGCAGAGCATCATCAAGATTCTCATTATCTTTTAAGACTATACGTGGCATTTACATCCCTCCTCTCGGCACGTTTACAATTATAACCAAGTTATTTGATTAAATCAAGGTCAATAAGATGTTTTCATCTCAGTTTGTGTCATTAAAGCAACACCACCAGAGGTTCCTATACGATCAGCACCTGCTTCGATCATGGCTTTGACATCATCTAAAGTTCTTACACCACCTGCTGCTTTAACTAAAGCTAAACCTTTTACAGTCTCTTTCATCAGTTTAACATCCGCAATTGTAGCACCAGCATTAGAAAAACCTGTCGATGTTTTTACGAAATGAGCTTTTGCTTTAACCGCCAATTGACAGGCTTTTACTTTTTCTTCATCCGTCAATAAACAGGTTTCTATGATTACTTTAACAGTTAAACCTCCTGTAGCGTTTACCACTGCAGCGATGTCTTCTTCAACGAGATCATAATTCCCATCTTTGAGCGCTCCTACATTGATGACCATATCAAATTCTTCAGCCCCTTCAAATAAAGCCAAGTGGGCTTCAAAAGCTTTGGTTTCTGTGGTCGTCGTCCCTAATGGAAAACCAATAACAACACAGACTTTAACTTTAGATCCTTTTAAAGCTTCTTTACAGGTCTTAACCCAGGTTGGATTAACGCAGACAGAAGCGAATTGATACATTTTAGCTTCTTCACATAGCTTTAAGATCTGATCCTTGGTTGCATTTTGTTTAAGCAAAGTATGATCAATATAGGTGTTATACATGATGGTTCTCCTCTTCATCATTGATGGATTTCAAAATCTCTTCACAAGCAACAACATCTCCTATCCAATTCTCTTTACCATTCGCTCGATAGATATAATCTTCATTTCCTTTACCTAAAATAAGTACAGTATCATTTTTATTGGCGAGTTCAATCGCTTGTCGAATCGCATCTAGTCGATCCAGTATAATCAAATGTCTTGTGGTTTTAATCCCTGATGCGATCTGTTTAAGGATCTCCAATGAATTTTCTGTTCTAGGATCTTCTTCGGTGACGATAATGTTTGTACAATATCGATCCGCTATGGATCCTAGTATCGCCCTTTTCTTCGTATCACGTAAGCCAGCTGCTCCAAATACAGCAATAATTTTATTGGTTTTAGGTGTAATGATGTCTGCGTATTCAAATACTTTCTCAAATCCATCTGGTGTATGGGCATAATCGACGATAACACGATAATTTTGTCCCATCTTAACATGTTGTAGTCTTCCATCGACTTGAGGTAAATTCTTTACGCTTTCTAAGATATTGCTTATTCTCATCCCATTGAGATGGCATGAGGCAATCACAGCCAATAGATTATAGACATTAAACATCCCTAATAGATTTGTTGATACTTTATACATCTTCTCTTGTACGATCATGTCAAAACATGTCTCATCATCCTTAAAAACTATATTTATAGCCTTATAATCAGCCTCACCCACAACACCATAGGTCTTCTTCTTACAGCTTAATTCTTCAACCAATCTTACACCATAGGAATCATCAATATTTAGGATCGCATATCCATCATTATTTAGTAAATTGAAGATCTTTTTCTTAGCTTGGTAATAGTTCTCCATGGTTCCGTGATAATCAAGATGATCATGGGTTAGATTCGTAAAAATAGCACTTTTTAGTCTTAAAGCATCTACTCGATGTTGCTCAAGACCTTGACTAGAGATCTCAATGGCGACAGCTTTCATTTTTACTTTTATCATTTTAGATAGTACTTCGTGTAAACTGATAACCTCTGGTGTCGTAAAATCAGGTTTTTCTGTGATTTTACCGTATTCAAAACCAATCGTTCCTATATAACCACAATTTAAATAATCAGAATATACAGCTTTGATTACTTTAGCAATTGTAGTCTTACCATTGGTACCCGTTACACCAAAGACTCTTAATTTATCACAGGGATAATCATAAAAAATAGTAGCAACTTTATTTAAGGCCACATAAGCATCATCAACTCTGATGTATTCAACAAAAGGAATATAGTTCGTTAAATCATCACTATGTACAATAGCAACAGCCCCATTATCAACCGCTTGGTTGATATGAAGATGTCCATCATGTTTCATTCCTTTCAAGCAAAAGAAAAGAGAATTCTTGATCTGTAAACGAGAATCAGACATCAAAGATTCTATTTCTATTGGTTTAGCATTTTTAAAAAGTAAGTTTAGTTTCATAAAGGTTTCGCAGTTAGGGTATCATGGTCAGAAGCCACAATAACACAATCTATTATAGCATGACTTAGCACACTCACTTCCGGGATACTGACACAATCATATGCACTGCTAAAACCATAAACTCCTCTTTCATCTTTACTCTCAAGCAAAACAGATACTTTAGTCCCAACTAATGATTGAAGATGTTGGTCATATAAAACTTTAGATCGTTCAGTTAGAATATGTACTCTTTTCTTCTTTATTTCTTCGCTATTTAATTGCTCAAACTGAGCTGCTTTGGTAAATTTTCGAATTGAATAAGGAAAAACATGAAGAAAACTAAAGCCAATCAAATTGATAAAGTTAAGCGTATTCTCAAATCTTTTGTCTGTTTCATTGCTAAATCCAACAATGATATCCGTAGAAATACTTATATTTGGGATTTCTTTTCTAATCAATTTGATTCTTTCTCTAAATTGAGTTGTTGTATATGGTCGATTCATGAGTTTCAAAACATCATCATCCCCTGATTGTAGGGAAATATGAAGATGTTGAGCTAAACGAGGATTGTTCTTCATAAGATCAATCAACTGATCATCAACTTCATTGATATCTATGGAAGATAATCGTATACGTTCAATTTTTGTTTCATCCAATATACGCTGTATGAGTTCACTCAAACTACTATTGATATCCGTTCCATATTTACCTGTATGGATTCCAGCTAGGACAATTTCTAGATGCTCTTTCTCGAGTTGCTTCACCATCTTTATAACATCATCTTGTGCCAATGAACGTTCTCTACCACGTGTATAAGGAATAATACAGTAAGAACAAAACTGATTGCAACCGTCTTGAATCTTAAGAAATGCTCGTGTTTTATTTTTAAAATTAGTGATTGGAATATTCTCAAAAGTTTTTGGCATTGAAAAATCTGAGCTTAGGTTCTCCTCAATGGATTCTATCAATTCAGCAAAACGATCTTTATTCTTGTTTCCTATCAAGAGATCGATATTGTACTTCTCTTGTAGTTCATCATGATTGCTTTGAACGTAACAACCAACCACCACTAATTTAGCACTTGGATTTAATTTCTTCGCTTGGTTTATTTTTTGTCTACTTTTAAAACTTGCTTGATTGGTTACAGTACAAGTATTGATAATGATTAAATCACTGTCTTCAAATCCTTCTACTTCCTCATAATTCTTCTTGACTAAAACCTCTCGATAATACTCCGATTCATAGGCATTCACTTTACATCCTAATGTCACAATAGAAAATGTTTTCATTGCATCTTCCTCTTTAACTTAATCAAAGCATTATTAACTTTATCGGAAATGAAAGTTGAATCACTTAATTCATCCACTAAAAGTAGAGTTTCATTGTTCTCTAAAGCATCTATGATTTTAATAAACTTCGCATAATCATGAATTTTAAGATCATATTCTTTCTTAAGACATATCTTTTTTAGGATCCAAACGGGTTTATTAGTCGTAAGTAAATATAATGTTTTTGTAACATCATAATAGAAGATAACTCTATTTTCACTTGACTGTATCAGCTTAACATCTATAAATTCATCTCTAAACGGTGTAATTCCATACTGTAAAGTGGGGATCATTCTACTTTTAAAATCTTTATAAAGGTTGAAATATTGTTCTATATCGAATATATTCATTTCTTTATCATAAAGTGTATTCAATAACTCATCAAAAAAAGCAATCCATATTCTTGTCCCATTTAAACTTGTGAACATTTTACAACGCTTTTTAACGTCATTTATCTTGATGTTGATCAGTTTATTCTTCTCTTGATAACTTAAAGTAGGCCATAAATCTGTCAATTCTTTTCTTTCTCGTTCATAGGTATCTTCAAATAATCTTTTATTTTTAAGAGATTCTATCAGAATGGCCGCATTAAAAAAATCTAAATCCATTTTGATCTTTAGACTAATATTCTGCTCATCTTTAGCTGTTTTCTTATAGTAATCGATTAGATACTTTGTTGATTTTAACTTAAATATGCTTAATCCATGACGATTTACTATTTTCTCTATTCTTTTCATAGATCAAGTACACAGTCAACTGTATGAATCGCGACCATAGCTGCAGTTTCCGCTCTGTATATTCGTGTACCTAAACTGACACTTTCAAAACCATGATCATTTAAAACATTTATTTCTCTAGGACTTATCCCACCTTCTGGACCAATAATGATCGAAACAGATTCGATTTTTCCTAAACGCTTTTTCAATTGATGATCTGGATTCTCAACTTCATAAGCGACGAAATTTTGTTCACACTTAAAAGAATCGATATTTTTAAGATATATTGGTTCTACGATTTCAGGTATGGTTAAACGATGACATTGTTCAGCTGCTTCTCTTAGAATACTTCTATATCGAACCATCTTATCCGGATCATTTTCCCATTTAACAACATTTCTCTCCAATATCAAAGGTACTATTCTGCTTACTCCTAATTCAGTGGCTTTTTGAAGAACAAGTTCAAATTTTTCTCTTCTAATTAAAGCTTGTATCAAGGTAATTTTTACTTTAATAGGTTCAATAAAAATTTCTTTTACACAAGTAGCACTTATTGCTTTCCCCATAATCAATAAAGTAGCTTCAAACATCTTTGTTTGATCGCAAAGTAAAATACTTTCTCCAGTTTTAAGTTTGAGTACTCTATCAATCTGATAAGTAACCTCTTTTGGAAGATCAATTGATGCATTAAGTAGTAGAGTTTGTGTTACAAAAAACTGGTGCATTAGTCTATCTTCCCTTCCTTCGCCAATTGAATCAACTGAGTAAGCTCAGAATCCTTTAAAATACGATATTCACCTTCTTTAAGGTCTTTGACTTCAATAAAGCCAAATCGAGCTCTATGAAGCTTAATAACGCTTAATCCAAGGGTTTCAACCATTCTTTTGATTTGTCTATTCTTTCCTTCAACTAAAGTAATCGTAAAGTCTGTTTCTTTTCTAGTAAGATCTTTTTTTACGATAACTACTTGTGAAGGTATGGTCATCACTCCATCCAATTCAATACCAGTTTCCAAAGCTTTTACATCTTGATTGCTTAATATTCCATCACATTTAACTTCATAAAGTTTTTTGAGATGATATCTAGGATGAGTTAAGGCGTTTGAAAAATCCCCATCGTTGGTCAATAGAAGTGCTCCAGTAGTATCATAATCAAGTCGACCCACTGGATATATTCTTTCTGACGAATCAATCAAATCAACCACCGTGATTCTTCCTCGATCATCGCTTACTGAACTCAAAACTTTTTTAGGTTTATTTAATAGAAAATACACCTTGTTTTCTGTGGATAAAATCTTTCCTTCATAGGTAACGATACTTCCTTTTTCGACGACATGGCCCATCTCTTTTATGGTTATTCCATCAACTTGGATCTTACCTTCTTTGATAAGTTCTTCAGCTTTTCTTCGAGAAGTTATGCCTGCTTTGGCGATGATCTTCTGTAATCTTTCCATTTATTCGAACAATTGACTTTCTTCAGTACGATCTTCATAAGTAGGAAGATTTGGTAATTCATCTAGACTCATGAGTTTAAAGAGATCTAAGAAAGATTCTGTGATCGAATATAATATCGGTTTACCTACAGACTCTGCTCTTCCACTTTCAGTGATCAGTTCCATCGCTTGTAGCTTCTTCAGCATTAGTTCACAGCCTACTCCGCGTATTTCTTCAATTTCAACGCGTGTTATCGGTTGTTTATACGCGATTATAGCGAGGGTTTCTAAAGCAGATTGAGATAATTGTCTTGTCTTAGATAAGGTTAAAATACGTTCAACATAAGAACGAATAAAAGGTTTCGTGATGAATTTGTATTTATCATTAAAAACAACCAGTTCCATACCACGATCATCATGGTGATAATGCTCAATGAGTTCATCACATAAGATCTTAGTCAGATCAATTGGATAATCAATCGCTAAGGAAAGCTGTTCTAAAGTAACGCCATCTTCCCCAAAAATGAATATAATACCTTCTAAAATAGACTTATTTGGATTTTCCATACTGTTCTCCCAACTTGAAGGTGATGCGTTCATCACTCACCATATCTATACCTAAAATACCTTTTCTTACCAATTCTAAAATCGCAAGAAAACTTACAATAAAGAGATTTAAGGTTTGAGCGTCTGCGATGAATTCTTCAAAATCATATGTTAACTTATCTTTGTTGATCATCATTAAGATCTGAAGCATTCTTTCTTCTAAAGAGATCTCACTTTTAGTGAATTGAACCTGAGAAGGATGAGATAAATGAAATCTTGCGATACATTTCTCCATGGCTTTGATAAGTTCATAGACATCAGATTCATAATAGTGATATCTATCATCGATTTCATTAAGATATCCTAGATCTGCAGGTTTATCCATTTGAAGTTGTCGTTCATCATAACGTGTTTGTAGACGTATCGAAATATCTTTGAATTTCTGATATTCGATCAATCTTCGAACAAGTTCATCCTTAGTATCTTTCTCGTAATTAGCAATATCTAATATAGGATCTAAAACCGGAAGACATTTCTTTGATTTATATTCGATCAAGGTTGCCAATTCAACCAAATATTCGCTAGCGATCTCAAGTTGGGTATCTTCTAAAGCATGAATATACTCTATGTATTGATCGATCAAGACATCGACTTCTAAGTTAAAAAGATCAAGTTTCTTTTCCTTAATCAAATGCAACATTAAATCTAAAGGACCTTCAAATTGATCCAGATTAACTTGGAAACGTACCATTTTCACCTTCTATAAACGATCATAGATCAAAGGAACTTTGTCGATAGGTTGAGTTGAAAGTTGAAATGCTTCTTTAAAATCTTTAATCCAGCCATCACTTAATGGACCATCATGATAAATGGTCGCTAAAACATCACCAGTATGAACGAGATCACCTGTTTTACGTTCTAGGATAAAGCCTACTGCTGGGTTTATTTTATCTTCTTTGGTTGCTCTACCTGCCCCTAAGATCATCGCTAAATGACCTAATTGAGTGGTATGCATAGAATTGATATAACCTTGTTGATCAGAAAGTATCTTCGTTTTGAATTTAGAATCAGGTAAATATTCAGGATTGAGGATTTGATTTGAATCTCCTCCTTGAGCTTTGACCATATCTGCTAACTTTTGTAGGGCTGATCCATTATGAAGTTGTGCTTCTATAGCGATTTCTGCTTGGCGTATATCACTAAAAATCTTTGCTTGACATAGCATCACAGCTCCTGCTTTGATACATAACTCTGTTAAATCAGAAGGTCCTTTTCCCTTTAAGGTTTCAATGGCTTCTTTGACTTCTAAAGCATTGCCAACTGCATTTCCTAATGGAACATTCATATCCGTAATCAAAGCTTTGACATCTCGATTCATCATCTCACCGATATCGATCATGGCTTTAGCTAAAGTTCTTGCTTGATCAGGCGTATTCATAAAGGCCCCATCTCCATATTTAACATCCAACAATATCGTATCTGCACCAGAAGCGAGTTTTTTAGACATAATCGAAGAAGCAATTAAAGGAATTGAAGGTACAGTCCCAGTAACATCTCTTAATGCGTATAGTTTTTTATCAGCAGGAACTAAGTTACCACTTTGACCTACGATTGATAATCCAATGTTTTCAACTTGTTTGATGAAATCATCTGTAGAAATCGCTACATTGAAGCCTGTAATCGACTCTAGCTTATCAATGGTGCCTCCTGTGTGTCCTAACCCTCTTCCACTCATTTTAGCGACCTTGGCCCCTAAAGAAGCTACCATAGGACCTAAAACTAAGGATGTTTTATCCCCTACTCCTCCAGTACTATGTTTATCAACTTTGATTCCACTGATTTTAGATAGATCCAAGACATCTCCACTGTTCATCATCGATAAAGTTAAATGAGCAGTTTCAGCTGCAGTCATTCCTTTGAATACAATGGCCATAAGTAAAGCTGAAACCTGATAATCAGGAATCGTTCCTTTAACAAAACCATCGATCCAAAACTGGATCTCTTCTTTATTTAATTCTAAACCTTCTCTTTTCTTTTCAATGAGTTCAAGAAATCTCATGGGATTCTCCTTGTTTAAGTTCAATTTCGATTCTGGTTCTAATTTCTTTTAATGTTTCTTCTGCACTTAGAGTACCATATTCTTCATAATGAAGCGGTGTACAATAGGTTACACCAATATGATGATGGCCAAATTTCATAAACGACTTAGAATTTTTAATCGCAACAGGTATAATAGCAGTTTTTGAGATGTATGCGGCATCCAATTGAGATGAACTAAGTGCTTGATGATCCAAATCCTCTAGAAATAAATGAAAATTCTTATGCTGATTCAGATTTTGGCTCATTCCTATTAAGTAATCATCTCTAGAATCAATATTATAGCGATAAGAATCAATAAGTTCTAAATAAGGGGTCATATAAGGTAAGTGCTCATGAGCATTTACGAAAAAGCTAAAATTTAAAGGATTCGCTGCCAATAATAAGTGACCATCATATTTACTCTCGTGATTTGAGATGAAGGTATATCCGTCTTCAAGTGGAATAAGATTCGTGTTTTGAACTTTTACCTTAACAGCCGCATTATTCAAAATATATTTTACCCAAATTTTAGTCAATTGTATTCTTTCTAAAAGAGGTTCTTCCTTGGCTCTTTTTCTTGAGAAGAACATCGTTGGTAATACAAAAAACATTTTAATGAAAACGAAAAATCGTTTCATTTGAATTTCCTTCCATATCTTTTTTGAGTAAATTCAGAAAATTCCACGACTGAGTTTAACGTAAAATCTTCCTCATTAAATGATGGGAAAAAAGTATCGCAGGTATATGTTCCTTTAACTTCAGAAATAATTAACTCATCGACATAATTTAGTGCCATCTTATATAAGCTCGCACCTCCGATTACATAAACGAGATCCTCTGAGAATTGCTTATCACTGAAGAATTTATTGATTTCATGAACAATGTTTATATGTTCATAAGGCAAAGAACTTTGATGAGATACGACATAATTCTGTCGACCAGGCAAAGCTTTTCCTATACTATCCATCGTTTTACGTCCCATAATCACACTATGTCCTAAGGTTAAACGTCTAAACTCTTTTAAGTCCTCTTTTATTGACCAAGGTAACTGATTGTTGAACCCTATTCCACGATCTTGATCCATAGCAACAATAATTTTTAGCATTATACACTTACCTTTGCGGGAATGAGTGGATCTGGATCATAATTCAATAGTTCAATATCTTCAAACTTGAAGTCTTCAATATTCTTTATTTCAGGATTTAATTTTAAAGTAGGTAAAGTTTTAGGAGTTCTTGAAAGTTGAGTTTTAACTTGTTCTAAGTGATCAAGATAAATATGAACATCACCCAAAGTATGAACGAAATCCTTCGCTTGATATCCACAGACTTGAGCGATAATATGTGTTAATAGTGCATAGGAAGCGATATTGAATGGTACTCCTAAGAAAACATCTGCACTACGTTGATAAAGTTGACAAGATAGATACTTCTTATCTGCAGAAACATAGAATTGCATCAGTAAATGACATGGTGGTAAAGCCATATCTGTCAATTCTGCTGGATTCCATGCACTTAAGATGTGTCTACGAGAAAAAGGATTATTTTTTAAGCCATCAATTAAAACGCTAAGTTGATCAACTCCGTTAAAATTACGCCATTGTTTACCATAGACTGGACCTAAATCGCCATATTTTAACGCAAAGCTTTCATCAAGCTTGATCTTGTTTATAAACTCATCCATTGTCTCGCCCATATAAGCTTCAGATTTACGATATTTATCATAAGGCCAATCATTCCAGATCCTTACTCCATTTAACACTAAAGGACGAATATTGGTGTTTCCAGTGATAAACCATAGAAGCTCATAAGCAACAGATTTAAAATGTACTTTTTTCGTTGTTAAAAGTGGGAATCCTTCCCTTAAATCGACTCTAAACTGATAGCCAAATTCAGAAATCGTGCCTGTAGAAGTACGATCTTGGCGTTGTTCGCCGTTATCCAAAATGTGTTGAAGAAGTGTGTGATAAGATTTCATGGGAACCTCTAAACTATTATACGACAAACCAAAGAAAAAGAAACGTTTTACGTTTCTATTTGGTCGTCAAGAAGGATACTTTTTCTGCGATAACTTCACAGTAGTAAAATGGTTTGTTTTCTTTAGTATCGAAGGCATTGGCTTGTATTCTACCTTTAATTCCAACTAGTGATCCAACAGCACACTGTTCAATCGCACTTTCAGCGATTCCTCTCCATAAAGTGCATTGAATTTGATCTGTTTCATATTCACCTTGTGAGTTCTTAAAATTACGGTCTACCTCTACCAGTAACTCAGCTAATTTGATCCCAGCAGCTGTTTCTTTGATTTCTGGGAGTTTAACGACCTTACCTACAATAACGACTTGATTTAGCATATTTGCCTCCTAATAACAGTTTGACAAAAAGCATTGATAAGCTCAAATCGTTGAACTTGTTTAAAACTCAAATAATAGACAAGTATACCTAGAGAGTACTTGTCTTATTTACCACTTTGACCCTTTTTAATAATAACGACTGATTTTTGGGATGTCTCAAGTATTGATCTCACTTTTAGAATAGATTCAGCTGTTAAACTTTCAATGATATTTATGGTATCTTCAAGTTTTAGTGAATCAAAATAACTTCGGATAAAATGGATCGCATAATCATCTTGATCATCTAGTAATCGATAGGTATAAGATAAGTATCTTCGTTTAAGTTGTTTGATAAATGGGAGTAAACTCGTAATATCTGTTTTTAGTGTTTTATCGATTAAGTTTATAAAACTTTTCTTGTCTTCAACTTCTCCATAAAACATTGCATACCAGTAATCTTTATTGATTTCAACATCATATCCAAAATAATCATGGATAATGCCCTCTTTGATCCAAGTCGCATAATCAGGATTTAGACTGGAAAACAATAATTCTAGATATATTTTAAGCTGCCACTCTAAAGAAGCTCTTTCTAGGTTTGTAAGAGCTTGTGGTTTTAGTTTAAATGAATAGGTCATCTTTGATGCTTGAATGTCCATATCAACAGATTTTTCTTGTGTGACTATTTCACTTGGTTCATTAGAAGAAATATCTTTTAAAGATACAAAAGCATCAAAAGATTTCTTTGATTGATTATTCTTAACGATAGTACATAGGTATTCAGGATCAAGTGAACTAACAATGACCATAACACAGTTTTTTGGATGATAATTTAATTTGTAACATAACTCAAGCTCTTCTCGAGTTATTGCATTAACACTTTCTTCAGATCCTCCAATATCAAATTTAACTGGATTTTGTGAATATAAGGATTGAAATGTTTCATACATCAATCTAGATTCTGGCATTTGATGATACATACGTAATTCTTGATTGATAATCGATTTCTCTTTCTCTACTGAAGCATCGGTGATGTTGAGTTCTTGAACAAAATTCAAAAGAAGTTCCAAAGGTTCCTTTACATCACTTTGAGCCGTATTGAAATAATAAACGGTTTCATTATAGGAGGTAAAAGCATTTACATTACATGATAATTCACTAAAACGTTCCATAACATCCATCCCATTATGATTCTCAAAAAGCTTATGTTCTAAAAAATGAGCTAATCCTGGATTAAAAGAATACTTCTTTCCGTTTGAATCAACTTGAGAAATATTCAATGAACCATAGGGGAACGCTAAATAAGCCGAAGTATTTATATTTTTTTCTTTATGTAAAATAATTAAACTTAAGCCATTATCTAGTTCTTCACGATATATGGTTTCGTTTAAACTCTCGTTATAAGACTTGATCATCTTACTCCTGTCCTGTGACTGTAAAAGTACACAATTTCTTTATGGTTTTAGCTGCTTCTACAATACCTTTACGATCAACATTATCGATCTCTTTGACATAGTTTTGAAGATCGAACGTTTTATCTAATAACCAAGCAGAAAATGCGATATTCATCCAAGATGAGACATCATCTTCTATCGCAATATAGTTATTTTTTAAAAGTGATTTTGCGGAATTAAATAAAGAATCAGAAAACTTATCATTTCTAATAATCTCAAGTTGTTCCTCTATCAGTTCTAAAACCAAATCTTGCTGTTTCTTACTTATTCCTGTGTGAATAGATAAGACTCCATCATAATGCATTAGATTACTATAAATGCTATAACACAGGTTCCTTTTCTCTCTGATTTCAGTAAATAAGAGCGAATTTGGTAAAGTACCCAATAAATAAGACAAAACTCTATAGCTCATATAGTTTGGATCAGTATTGTTTTTACCAAGTGTATATAGCGAAACTAACGATGTTTGTTTAACTTTTTTAGATATCTTTTTAATTTGATATGATTTTTCGGAAACGTAATAAGAAGCGTTTGGTAAAGTCTTTGTTTTTTTGTAAATAGAATTTAAAAGGTCATAATATCTAGGATCGATATTACCGATTCCGATCACATAGACATCATCATTTTTAAGCATCTTTTGATGATATTGTTTCAAATCATCAATGGTTATTTTTTCAATGAACTCGATCTGGCCTTGGCTAAATATTGAAAGTGGTTCATCCTTTCCCCCTAAAGCCAATGCACTTAATGCCGCTAAAGTACTGGGTTTATCAAAAATTCGCAATAGATTTGATTTAATGTTTTGTTTAGCTTCTAGTACTGTTTCTTCATTAATCAATGGTGTTCTTACACAGGACTCAATAAATGCTAAGGCTTCTTCAAGATGAGTTTCCTTTGAATATCGTTCACTTAAAGTCGTAAACTTCATCTCTAAGACATGGATTTTTCCATAAGATGAAGTCTTTACATCAAAACTTAACGCAAAAAGGTCATCTGTTTTGAGATTCATATTTTGTTTGGTTGGATATTTCTCATTACGATCAATCATTAAATAGGCCAATAGATTTCTTATGCTTACATCTGGTTCTTTGTTTTCACACATAAAACGAATAGAGAAGTGAACATCTTTGAATTTATCGTTAATCAGTAATTCTACATTGTTTGAATTTATGTTGTTGGACATGGGTTCTCCTAAAAAGTTATCCTAGATAGTATATAATATAATTACTCTAACACAAAGGAAGACGGCTCACATGTCAATTAAATTCGACCAATTATCATTACTTACGGATTTCTATGAGTTTACGATGGCCTATACATATTTCAAAGAAAATAAACATGAACAAATTGCTTATTTTGATATGTTTGTAAGAACAATCCCTGATAATGGTGGATTTTTGATATTTAATGGGCTTAATCGATTGATTGATGTTATCCAAAACTTCAAATTTACAAAAAAAGACATCGATTTCTTAAGAAGTTCATATAAGTTTGAAGAAGACTTCTTGGATTATCTATTGAACATGCATTTAAGTATCGATATTTGGTCTGTTGAGGAAGGTACCCCTGTCTTCGCCAATGAACCATTGGTGACTGTAAGAGGCAATGCCATTCAAGCCCAGATCATAGAAACTTTACTCTTGATTTGTATTAATTATCCAACCTTAGTAACCACCAAAGCTGCTCGTATTGTGTATTCCGCTAAAGGAAGAGCTGTAATGGAGTTTGGGGCAAGAAGAGCACAAGGAATCGATGCATCTTTAGAAGGCGCACGTAATGCGGTCATCGCAGGTTGTGTAGGAACTTCAAATTCTTTAGCTGGACTTAATTACTCTATTCCTGTATCAGGCACTATAGCCCATAGTTATATTCAACTTCATGACACAGAATACGATGCTTTCTTGAATTATTGTAAAGTAAATCCAACCAACAGTGTTTTATTGGTAGATACTTATGATACTTTAAAAAGTGGTGTCGTTAATGCGATAAAAGTAGCTCATGATTGGTTGATTCCTAATGGTTATAAATTGAATGCGATTCGTTTAGACAGTGGTGACTTAGCTTATCTCTCTAAAAAAGCTCGTATCATGTTGGATGAAGCAGGTTTACAATCCACCAAGATCATAGCTTCCAACTCTTTAGATGAATACATCATTGATGATTTGATCTTACAGGATGCTAAAATCGATATCTTCGGAGTAGGTGAAAATTTAGTAACTTCAAAATCGAATCCTGTTTTAGGTGGGGTCTATAAAGTGGTAGCTTATGAAAAAGATGAAGAAATCATCCCTGTTATTAAAATAAGCGATAACATCACCAAGATTACCAATCCAGGATTAAAGAATCTCATTCGTTTCTATGACAATGAATCTCATAAAGCGATCGCAGATCTTATCTGTTTAGCCGATGAAGTTATCCCACTTGATACCTATACCCTCTTTGATCCTGATTATCCATGGAAAAAGAAAACCATCACCAATTATACCTTTAAGCATCTTCAAGTTCCTGTATTCGTCAATGGTCAGTTAGTCTACAATCGTAAAACAACCATGGAAACCAAAGCCTATTGTGCTGATCAAATGAATACCCTATGGGATGAAGTAAAACGTCTTAGAAATCCTCATAATTATTATGTCGACTTATCTGATAAATTGTGGAATTTAAAAAGAGAACTCATCGATAAAAATAAAAAGGTCTAGGAAATTTCCTAGACCTTCTTTTTATTTAGCGTTTACCTTGATCGTATGGTTCACCAGCAGCTTTAGGAGATGCTGATTTTGATGATGTAAATGTCAATACGATTAATGTAGTTAGATAAGGTACGATTTGATAGAAATACTTATTGATTCCTAATGAGGTAAAGAATGCAAGTCCACTTGAATTTGAAATAACTTGCATCAATCCAAAGAAAGCAGCTGCTAAGAAGATCTTAGAAGGTTTCCATTGACCAAAGATCAATACTGCCAAAGCTAAGAATCCATAGCCTGATACAGTTCCAGTATATTCAACAGTCGTAGGAATAATGAGGACCAATCCACCAAGACCAGCTAAGGCCCCTGAAATCAGTACTCCCCAATAACGCATACGATTAACATTGATACCTACTGAATCAGCCGCATGAGGATGTTCACCACAGGCTCTAAGTCTTAAACCAAAGCGTGTTTTATACAATACAAAGGAAGCAACAACTAAGATTCCTAATCCAATAAAGGTCGATAAATACACATTCTTAAAGAATAAATCACCCAAAACAGGAATATCTCCAAAAAATGGAATCTTTTCTATTCTAAAAACATTCTTGAATGAGACCCCTTCTGTACCTGTTTTGGTGATTAGTCGTGCTAAGAAATCATGGAAAGCGAATGCGAATAAATTTAAAGCTGTTCCGGAAATGGTTTGATTGGCTTTTAGATTAATTGAAGCATATGCATGAAGCCATGAGAATAAAACGCCACTTATGATTGCGATTCCCATCGCAGCTAAGATCATAAGTTGAGGAGACATTAAGTCAGGAACGAAATAGATGAAGAAGATCCCAAATGATGCTCCAAATACCATAATGCCTTCTAAAGCTATGTTTACGACTCCACTTCGTTCAGAAAACATGCCTCCTAAAGCAACGATTGTTAAAGGAATCATAAACGGAACCATATTTCTAATCAAGAATATCATTGTATCGGTATTCATTTTTTAGCCCCTTTCTTCGTAAAGAATTGAACCAGTTTTTCTCTAAAGATCAAAGAGAAAGCACTCGCATAAATGATGACGGCTGTCATAATCTTAACTACTTCTTCATTAAAACCAGATCTAGATAAAGCAGGACCCGCATTCTTAAGGGCAGCGATAAAGGCAGCAGAGAAGATGATCCCTAAAGGATTGCTCATTCCCAACAAGGCAACTGAGATCCCATCGAATCCTTCAGGTGCTAAAGTAAGTAACGAATCAAAGACTTTGGTGATACTTGAGATATACACCATAGCACCACCTAGACCTGCTAGAGCACCAGCAATGGTCATAGACAAGGTAATACCCAATCTATCATTAATCCCTGCGTATCGGGCTGCATTACGGTTATAACCACATGCTTTTAATTCATAACCGAAAGTTGTTCTTTCTAAGATGATGTAGATTAAGATCGCTACAAGGATCGCAATAAAGATACTGATGTCTGTGGTATTGTTCCCAAAGATCTTATCCAGTCCTAAAGTAGGAATTCTACTTAGTGGAGGAGATGTTCTAGAAGGATTATTTTTATCCGCAATAATAGAGACGAGATTACTTACAGTGATCATAGAGATATAGTTCAACATGATGGCACTGATGACTTCATTGACATTTCGATAAGCTTTTAATAGACCACTGATGAGACCTACGATGCCTCCAGCGATGACAGCACCCAAGATTCCAACGATCCATAAGTATTCAAGAGGAATAAAAGTCCATTTGATACAAATGTAAGCCGCTACGAATCCTCCAATAACAAATTGACCAGAGGCTCCGATATTGAACAATCCTGTCTTAAACGCAAAGCCTACCGATAGACCAGTCAATAGGATAGGAGACATAAAACGCATGATGATGCCTAAGCCTTTTAGACCAGAGAATCTTAATCCTCCAGTAACGATCGTATAAAGCGCATCCAGTGGATAAGATGCTTTACTTATAAAGAAACTCGAAATAAACAAAATAACGACACCAAAAGCTAAACCAAAGAGGATCGCAAGTAAAGCGGCGAATATTTTTTGAACGCCAGCATTCATAAGAAATTTCTTCATTCGACCTTCTCCCTCTTAGAACCTGACATATATAAACCTAGTTCTTGTTGCGTTATTTTAGTTGGGTCAACTTCTCCAACCAATTCACCTTCATAGATGACCAAAATACGATCACTGACACTCATGACTTCACTGAGTTCCAAAGATACTAGAAGTACAGCTTTGCCTGCATCTCGTTGTTCTATTAAGGTTTTATGGATGTATTCGATAGCGCCAACATCTAATCCACGTGTTGGCTGAACCGCAATCAAAAGATCAGGATTAATATCCAATTCACGTGCTAAGATGGCTTTTTGTTGATTACCACCAGACATACTTCTGGTCACTGAATGTGAACCACTTCCAGAACGAATATCAAATCGTTGAATCATTTTATCTGCGTGATCATAGATATTTTTAAAGTTAAGGAAACCAAATTTTTGAAATTTATCAGTAAAATAAGTTTGCAATATAAGATTCTCAGCAAGGTTATAATCAAGAACCAAACCATGTTTATGACGATCTTCAGGAATATGAGAGATCTTATTTAAGGAGCGATATCGAATCGATTTAGTCGCTAAATCTACTCCTTTATATAGAATCTTGCCTCCACTAAGTTTTTGTAATCCTGTAATTCCATAAACTAGGTCGGTTTGTCCATTGCCTTCTATACCAGCAATACAAAGGATTTCCCCTCTTCTGACTTTGAAACTAACATCATTGACACTATCTTTACCATGATGTTTAGATTTCATAGATAAATGACTGACTTCCATAATCACTTCTTTTGGTTCTGCAGGTGTTTTATTGACTTCAAGTAGTACTTTTCGTCCAACCATCATTTCTGATAAGCTTTCTTTGGTACTGCTAGCGACATCAACAGTATCGATCAATTTACCTTTACGTAAGATTGAAACTCGATCCGCAACTGCCTTGATTTCATTCAGTTTATGAGTTATGAAAATGATGGTCTTACCTTCAGAGATAAGTTCCTTCATAATCTTCATAAGTTCATCTATTTCTTGAGGTGTTAAAACTGCAGTTGGTTCATCAAATATCAAAATATCATTGTTTTTATACAACATTTTCAAGATTTCTACACGTTGTTGCATCCCAACAGATATATCTGAAATTAAATGATCTGGTTCAATAAATAAATTATAACGTTTGGATAAATCCAAAACTTTTCGTCTGGCTTCGGCCATAACTAAAGTTCCATTCTTAACTGTTTCAACTCCTAAAATAACATTTTCTAATACAGTAAAATTATGAACCAATTTAAAGTGTTGGTGCACCATACCAATCCCATATCGATTGGCATCATTTGGATTAGTGATATGAGCTTCTTTGCCCTTAATATAGATTGATCCTTTTTCTGGTTTATATAAACCGAAAAGTACACTCATAAGCGTGGACTTACCTGCCCCATTTTCTCCGAGCAAGGCATGGATCTCTCCCTTTTTGACTTTAAGGGTTATATCGTCATTAGCAATAATCCCAGGAAAAACTTTGGTTATATTTCTTAGTTCGATGACATACTCCATGATGAACTCCTTTTGTCAAATTATACCAAAAATAAACCCTTAGTGGCATAAAAAAAAGGCGGATTTTCATCCGCCTAATTTAACTTATTCAGCACCTTCGACTGTAACTACAACGTGAGGTACAACGAGGTCTACAACTTTAGCAGCATCTTTTTTGACAACGATTGTGCCAGCAACTAATTTGTCATAAACTTCATCATATTTAGCTTGATTGAAAGTTGTGAACTTGGAAGTAGCCATTGGCAAGCCAACGCCGTCTTTTGCTACGTCTAAAGTAACAATGGTTCCACCCTTGAAGGTGTTAGCATAGAAATCTGTCAAAGCAGCATATACAGAGGTTGTTAAGCCTTTTGTAGCTGAGGTAATGACGGAAGCAGAGTTGGATGATTGGTCAACGTCAACACCGATAACTTTGGCAGTAGCAGCATCAGCAGCAGCCATAACGGATAAACCAGCACCGCCAGCAGCAGCGAAGATTACTTCGACGCCTTCAGAGTACCAACCAGCAGCTTTTGTCTGGTGAGCAGCATCTGGAGCAAAGCTATTCAAGTATTCATACTTAACAGTAACGTTAACATTGAGTTCAGCAGCAGCAACTTCAGCGCCTTGAACAAAGCCGTGTCCGAAACGAACAACAGCAGGAACAGCCATACCGCCCATAAAGCCTAATGAAGTATATCCGTCGATAACAGCAGCATAACCTGCCAAGAAGCCGGATTGTTCTTCAGCGTAATAGATGGCGTAAACATTGCTTTCAATTTTGAAAGTAGCATAGTCTTCTGTATGTGGATCAGCATCTAATAAAACGAACTTAACTTCAGGATACAATGTTTGTGCTTCATAAACTGCTGGAGCAAACATGTAACCAGGAGTAACTACAACTTTAGCTCCGCCGTCAACAGCTAAGCCAATAGCTTCAACATAAGCAGCAGTAGATGCTTCGGTTGGTTTGTAGTAGTTATACGTGATATCGTGTTCGTCTGCATACTGCTTAACGCCTTCCCATGCGCCTTGATTAAAGGATTTGTCATCGATTGTACCGATATCGGTAACCAATGCCAATTCATAGGTAGGAGTTTCTTCTTTCTTAGTGCAAGCAGTCAAGCTTACTACTATGAGAAGAACTGATAAAACAGCTAGAATCTTCTTCATTACATTCCTCCATGGCAAAACTTGCCACTTTTAGTGTATATTTTATAGCGCATAAAGTCAATTGAAGCGACGAAAAAAAAGCGATTTTCATCAAAAATCGCTCTCATTATTTTTTCCATAGACATCTCGAGGTTTTGAGCCCTGTTGAGGTCCTATGATTCCCTTTTGTTCCAACATGTCCATAATGCGTGCAGCTCGGTTATAACCTAAGCCAAAATGACGCTGAATGGTGGAAGTCGAGGCTCTTCGTGTATCTAAAACAAATTGTTTTACTTCTTCATATAAAGGATCTTCAGTCATATTCTTAAAGCCAGTTTCTTCTTCAGGATCGTTGAGATGTAAGAATGCATCATCGAAGTTTGGTTTACGTTGAATGGAGGTCGCATCAGCCAATCTACGTACTTCATCATCAGATACATAAACCCCTTGAATTCGGATAGAGGAAGGTTCTCCTACAGGGAAAAACAACATATCCCCATACCCTAATAAGCGTTCAGCACCCACATGATCTAAGATGGTTCTTGAATCGATACCACTAGATACTGCGAAAGCTATTCTTGAAGGGATGTTTGCTTTGATGATTCCAGTGATGACATCCGTTGATGGACGTTGGGTCGCAACGATCAAATGGATGCCTGCTGCTCTAGCCAATTGAGTAATACGTTGGATACTGGATTCAACTTCTTTTCCCGCTACGATCATTAAATCAGCCAATTCATCAATAATAACGACGATCCAAGGCATGAATTCTAAATGATCTTGAGGTTGTTTAATTAAAAGTTCATTGTAGGTCGTGATGTTTCTAACACCTACTTTTGAGAAGACTTCATATCGATTTTCCATCATATTGACGATGACTCTTAGTACTTTTGCGGCTTCAGTCGCATCCGATATGACAGGACAAATTAAGTGAGGAATTTTTTGATAGGATACAAATTCAACTTTCTTAGGATCTATAAGCAGAAGTTTGACTTCATCAGGAGAAGTTCTTAACAGTATGGTACTGATAAACGCATTGATACAGACGCTCTTACCACTTCCTGTTGCCCCAGCGATCAATAGATGAGGCATCTTATCGAGTTCTGTATATACGACTTTACCCATCAAATCTTTTCCTAAAGGTACCAAGAGCTTCTTGGCTGTACGATCACCTATTGTAGGGTCTTTCATCATCTCGCTCATACGAACAGGAATCATCTCTACATTAGGTATTTCAACCCCGACCGCGTTTCTTCCAGGTATTGGAGCTTCTATGCGTAATTCTTTTGCTTGAAGTTCCATTTTGATGTTGTCTTGAATAGAAGAAATTTTAGAAATCTTAATGTTAGAATCGGGTTTAACTTCAAATTTTGTGACGGCAGGACCAATATGAGTACCAATTAAAGTTGCGTTGATCTCAAATTGAGTCAAGATTTCAATTAAACGTTTTCCCTTAACAACAGCCGCGTTTTGATTCGCAACTGACTTATTTTTCAGTGGTACTTCATCTAAAAGATTTACAGAAGGTAAAGTATAATTTCCAATGCTATGGATGGTCGCTGCAGAAGTCGTTGGAATATCTGCGATGATGCTTTCTTTAAGCGCTCTTCGCTTAGGCATAGGTTCATCAGGTTCGATAAATAAAGGTTGGTCATTCTCTTCTTGTGGATCACGAACTTTACGTTCTTTAGGTTTTAATTTTGGCCATAATTGATGATAATCAATTAAAAGGACAGAAGCGATGATGAAGAAAACAAAGGCGACGATGATAGTCCCTGTTCTAGCCACCATCACATTAAACAAGGTATATAAAGCTATACTAAAAAAACCACCTTCATCATTTTCCACTTTAGAAAAGATATCACCTATTTTATTAATCCAATCACCTAAAGAAGATGGGGAAGCGGATCTTAAGATGGTGTTAAAAAGAAGGATACTTAAGATAAATAGTACGATTGAAAACCATATTCTTAGCTTAAATACAGGCCATTTTCTAAATATTAAAGTATAAAGAAAAAACAATCCAAAAACACCATATAGCACTTTATTAAACCCTGAACCAAATAGAATCATCATCACATCATCAAAGAATTCACCTATGAGTCCAAACCTTGCAGCCATAATGAAAAGAATACATAAAGAAATGAGGGAGTAGATGAAGATCAATAATTTAGTTTCTTTGGTTTTATTTTTTCTTGCCATATTATTCAGGGAGATTGAGTTCTACGATGACTGGAAGCAACAATGGACGCTTCCCTGTTTCTTTCATCAAATACTTTTGCATACGATCTTTGGCTTCTACACGAACTGCCATATTTTCATATTTCTTAGCGTTTACATATTCATTGATGGTATTTTCAAAAATATTACCTAGTTCTTTGACGATGTAGTCAGCGTCTTTGAGATAAATGACTCCTCGTGATTGAACATCAGGACCACCTATGACTGCTTTTGAATTGAAGTTGATGACCATTCCTATAACGATAACACCATCTGTAGACAGAAGTTCTCTGTCTTTGAGAATCAAACCAGAAACATCTAAGTGTTCATTCCCATCGATCATGATTTCTTCTAATTTGATCAATTGGGTCATATCTTTCAATTCGCCTTCTTTGAAAAGCGCGATTTGACCATTATCTAAAACGATGATCTTATTGGCTTGATAGCCCATATCTAAGGCAACATTCGCATTGTTGATCAAATGACGATATTCCCCATGAATTGGAATGTAGTATTTAGGTTTAAGTAAATAGGTAATCATTTTTAGATCCTCAATTGAGGCATGCATAGAAGTTACTTTCTTACGATCTAGAGTAATGATGGAAACATCTTCTTTGTAGAGTTCATTTTCCATACGTCCAGATTCTTTTTCGGTACCAGGAACCATAGGCGATAAGATAACAACTGTGTCTTCTTTTCTAAGTTCAATCAATTTATCTTCTAAAGTCGCTATTTTATACATCGTATTAAATACTTTAGGTCCACTTCCGGATACTAAAATAATCAAATCATCTCGGGTATTATTAAAATTCTCACGACTAACTTCAATGCCAACAGGCATTCTATAGTAACCTAACTTTTCTACCAATCTTAATAGATCACGTTGTTCATCATTGTAGAAGAAAACTTTTTTCTTGTATTTTGCTGCGAGATCTAGAACTTCTATTAAACGATAAACATTTTGTTCATACAAGGTAACGATGATCCTATTGGTTGCTTCATCAAGTGCTTTTTCAAAATAAGGTGCAATCTTATGACTAGGTGAGGTATGCCCTGCTCTATCAGAACCAACAGATTCAGTTAATAAAGCAAGTACGCCTTGTTTACCAAGTTCAGAGAATTCTGTAATATCGCATTGGAAAGCTTCATTGTGTACATCAAAATCAATGATGAATTCACTGGTATAAACGATCCAACCATATTCTGTCCATAAAGCGATCCCAAAAGCATCTGCCATAGAATGAGTGATCCCAAAAGTACGAATCTTTCTAGAACCTACAGTAAATGATCCATTACGTTTGATACGATGTATTTCTACATCCTTCAACTCATATTGTTTACATAGATTATCAAGAATCATGGCAGTTAATGGGGTCGTATAGACCGGTACTTTAGCTTCTTTGAGTAGATAAGGCAAAGCAGCCATAACATCGTCATGACCTTGGGTAATGAATACCGCTTTGATTCTATTTTTATTTTGAATGAGATATAAAAAATCAGGGATGATCATTTCTATGCCTAAATGATCAGCAGCTGGGTATTTTAAACCAGCATCGATGACAAAGATATCATCATTTATTTCGATGACGGTTAGATTCTTGCCGTCCTCATCTAAACCCCCTAAAGCGAAAAGGCGTATTTGTTCCATTATATTCCTCCTAAACTGCAACAGTTATCTGATGTAGTTATTATAGTACAAATGTCTATGATAAGATAGTCCACTACACTTGTTTACCTTGAAGTGTCCACGTTTTAGCCGAGATGATCTCAACTAAGACGATTTCACCTATACAATCCGTTGTGGGTTTAAAATTAACCAATTTATTGGTCTCTGTATAACCACTATACACTTCTGAATTCTTTTTTGAAGGACCATCTACCAAAACTCGCACTGTTTTACCCACCATATCTTGATTGTGCATCAAGGCGTGGACTCCTATTCTTTTATTGAGTCGTTGTAGACGATCATTCTTTTCACTTAAGGATACATTATCTACCATTGAAGCCGCAGGTGTTTTTTCTCGAGCAGAGTATATAAACGAATAGACATTATCAAATTGACAATGATCAATCAACTTAAGTGTTTCTTGAAACTGAGCTTCTGTTTCATTAGGAAATCCAACAATGATGTCTGTAGATAAGGCAATTTCAGGAACTTGAGCTTTTAGCTTATCAAAAATAGCTAAATAATCTTCTTTGGTGTATCGTCGACCCATGATTTTTAAAATTTCATTATTACCTGATTGAAGTGGTAAATGAATAAAAGGCATTACATTAGGCATTTTTGCGATGACTCCAATCAATTTATCAGTAAAGTCCCAAGGATGACTCGTCATAAATCGTACTCTTGGGATATCTTTCAAGGCTACACTTTCTAAAAGTTCCGCAAAATCAAAATCCAGATTGAGATCTTTCCCATAAGCGTTGACATTTTGGCCTAATAGAGTCACTTCTTTGAAACCTTGTTTAACAAGATCATCTACTTCAGCTAGAATGTCTTCTTTTAAACGTGAACGTTCTTTTCCGCGTGTATAAGGCACGATACAATAGGTACAGAACTTATCACACCCATACATGATATTGACCCATGCTTTGCTTTTATTGTTTCTTGAAACAGGAAGATTCTCATAGACCTCCCCTTCTTTTGAGAAAACTTCGACAACTCTTTCTTTGTTGAAGTAAGCCTGAATCAAAAGTTGAGGTAAACGATGAATATTATGCGTTCCAAATATAACATCGACTTGATGATAGGTCTTTAATAAACGATTGACCACATTTTCTTCTTGGGTCATACAACCGCCCACCATTAAAACGACATCAGGTCGAGTTTGTTTAATGACCTTTACATTCCCAATTTCACCAAATACTTTATTTTCCGCATTCTCTCTGATTGCACAAGTATTGAAAATGATCACATCTGCTTCATTCATTTCATCACAATGTGTAAAAGACATTTTTTCGAGTATGCCTTTGATGGTTTCACTGTCTCGTTCATTGGCTTGACAACCATAGGTTCGTAGATAATAGGTCTTGTCTTGGCCTATGTTGATATATTGTTCTGGTATCTCAAAAAGGGATCTTTCGATCAATGTTTCGTCTATGGATCTCTTTTGAGCCATTTTTAAATTAGGAAGATTCCAATCTTTATTCATAGGACTCCTTAAAAAAACCAAGCACTGCTTGGTTTTACTTTTGACTAATGGCTGAAGTCGGGCAAACACCGATGCAAGCCAAGCAATCGATACAGATTGATTCCTCACATTCAGCTAACCCATTCGCATCTAAGGACAATGCGCTTGTAGGGCAGACGCCGATACAGGCACCACATCCAATACAAATATCTTTTGTTACAACAACTGGCATGATTAAATCCTCCTTTAACGAAACAATTATAACATGATTTTATTTTTTCACAAGATTAAGGGCGAATTTGCAAACGTGTTATTGAACGAGCTCTTCGATTGGATTCATCGATATCAATCAAAACAGCACAAAACTGAGCTTTATCTTCAGATACTGTAAATGTTTTGACTTCAAAACCTTTGAATTTATCCAATACTTCAGTGATATCTCTACCTATAACACTGTTATAAGGTCCGGTCATTCCTACATCACTGATATAGGCACATGATCCAATCAATCGTTCATCTGCGGTTTGAACATGTGTATGAGTGCCTAAGACTGCACTACAGGTATATTTGAACTGATGAGCGAAGGCAATCTTTTCACTTGTCGCTTCAGCATGAAGATCGACAATAACGATCTTATCTTTAAAGACAGGTAATAGTTTAGCCATCGAGTCAAAAGGTGTCTCCTCTACATTGTTCATAAAGATCGATCCACATAGATTTAAAACGATGACCTTAGTTCCTTTGACATCTACTTCAATAAAGCCTTTTCCTACATCCATAGGGGTAATATTGTAGGGTCTAACTAATCGATCAGCTTTCTCAATGTAGGTAAAGATCTCCGATTTTGAGAACGCATGATTGCCTAAAGTAACCACATCTATCCCATAAGACAAGATTTCTTTATAATGTGCTTCGTTGATGCCTTTTCCGTGGGTAACATTTTCACCATTCGCAATAACCAAGTCGATGGCGTGTTCACTACGCAAAGAAGGCAACAGTTCTTTGACTGTTGCCCTTCCTGATTTACCGACGATATCACCGATAAATAATATTTTCATTACTTAGCGACTTCCTGTGCTCTAGATTCACGGATGACCGTGACTTTGATTTGACCAGGATAGGTCATCTCTGCTTCGATTTTTTCTTTGATTTCACGAGCTACGCGATGACAACCTAAATCATCTAGTTTATCAGGCATAACCATGACACGGATCTCACGACCAGCTTGAATCGCATAGGTCTTCTCAACGCCATCAAAAGAGTTGGCGATGGTTTCTAATTGTTCAAGACGTTTAATGTAGTTTTCCATGCCTTCATAACGGGCACCAGGTCTTGCAGCACTTAAAGTATCTGCAGCTTGGACCAATAAGGAATAGATGTTGTCTGCTTTTTCATCTCCATGATGTGATTCGATGGAGTTGACGATGACATGGTGTTCACCATGTTTCTTAGCGATTTTAGCGCCTAATTCAACATGACTACCTTCCATTTCAAAGTCGAGGGCTTTCCCGATATCATGTAACAAACCAGCACGTTTTGCCAATTGTTGATTGAGTCCAAGTTCGACAGCCATAATGCCTGCGATCTTAGAAACTTCCATGATGTGAGATAAAGCATTTTGCCCATAAGAGTAGCGATAACGCATACGTCCTACGAGTTCCACGATTTCACGATCAACTTTACCGATACCTAGTTTAAACAAAGCTTCTTCACCTGTTTTGATGATGGATTCTTTGAGTTCACCTTGTACACGAGTAACGACTTCTTCGATACGTCCAGGTTGGATACGACCATCTTTCAATAGAATTTCCAATGCTTGACGGGCAACTTCACGACGTATAGGATCAAAACATGAAATCGTAATGGTTTCAGGTGTATCATCGATCAATAGATCAACACCTGTTGCCTGTTCGATGGCACGAATATTACGACCTTCACGTCCGATAATACGACCCTTCATTTCATCATTTGGTAAGTTGACGACACTAACGGTACGCTCAATCGTTTCTTCTTGAGCATATCTTTGAATCGCTGTACCTATGATTTCTTTCGCGGCATCAGAAGCTCTTGACTTAGCTTGATCTTCTTCATCGCGGATATAAGCTTCAATTTCGTTTCTGGTCTTGTGTTTAACCACATCCAGTAATTCTTGTTTCGCACTTGCGGCACTCATGCCTGCAACACGTTCCAATTCAACGATCTGCACGTCAATTTTGTCTTGCAGATCTTTTTCCATCTTATCTAGACTTGATAGTTTGTCAGTAACTTGCTTATTTCTTTCGTCAAGTTGTTTTTCTTTCGAGGTCAACGTTTCATCTCTAAAACTGAGATTGTCTTCTCTACGGCCTAATTTTTGTTCTGATTCTTGTAATTCTTGCCGTCTTTCTTTCAGTTCTCGTTCTGCAGCCAGCTTAAGTTCATAAGCTTGTGTTTTACCGTCTAAGACGGCTTGGCGCAAAATGTTTTCAGCTTTGATGGAAGCATCATCGATCATGAGCTTCGCTTTTTGTTGATCTCTATTTAAACCTAACTTTGAGGCCATATACATAATAATGAACCCCAAAGCAATACCTATAATACCAGCTAGTAAGGATGGAAATAAAGACTCTTGTCCCATATTATTTCCTCCTGCTTCTTAAGAGTAAATACTCTTGTCTATATAATAACCTATAAACGATGTGTTTCACAAGCCAATGCATTAAAAAGAGCCTTATTTGGCTCTTTTCTCTTCATTAATCAAAAGTAATTTAGATTTAAGCTCAACCATGATGGCTTCACCGATGACAGGATTGGCTTCTAGATAAGCTTTAACAGCATCTCTTCCCTGTCCAATTTTTTCACCTTTATAACTCATCCATGATCCACTCTTCTGGATAATTTCATTTTCAACGGATAAATCGATTAATTCTCCAATACGAGAAATACCTGTTCCATACATGATATCGATGATAGCGATTTTAAATGGAGGAGCAACTTTATTCTTAACGACTTTAACAGTTACTTTATTTCCGATAACTTCAACTCCATTTTTAATGGCTTCTCCACGACGAATATCAATACGAATAGAGGCATAGAATTTTAAGGCCTTCCCACCAGCCGTTGTTTCAGGATTACCAAACATAACCCCGATCTTTTCACGCAATTGATTGATAAAGATGGCTGTACATTCACTACGATTCATAACTCCTGCCAGTTTACGCATCGCTTTAGACATCAAACGAGCTTGTAGACCAACATGAGCATCTGACATTTCTCCATCAAGTTCAGCTTGAGGCACTAAGGCCGCAACGGAATCGATGACAACCAAATCAATGGCACCGCTTTTGATCAACATTTCTGTGATTTCTAAAGCTTGTTCACCACTATCAGGTTGAGATAAAACCAATTCTTCAATATTGACACCTAATGCTTTTGCATATCTAGGGTCGATAGCATTTTCAGCATCGATAAATGCAGCTCTTCCGCCTCTTTTTTGAACTTCAGCGATAGCATGTAAAGCCAAGGTTGTTTTACCACTGGATTCAGGACCATATATTTCGACGATACGTCCTTTTGGATAACCACCTACACCTAAAGCAGCATCGATGGCGATGGATCCAGAGCTGATCGCATCTACATCCACATTGGCACGATCACCAAGACGCATAACAGAACCTTTTCCATATTGCTTTTCTATTTGTTTAATTGTTTCTTCTAACATCAAATTTTTCTTATCGTCCATAAGTCCTCCTTTAACGGTTTATGTGTTAATCTTGCGTATTCCTAATCAACTCTAGTAAATTTTTACATCCGGTCTCGATGGCGGCTTCTCTTAAGTCATTTCGGTTTAAATTACTGATTCCACCAAAGACAATAGTTTGAGATGCTGTCGCAATGGCTCCAAACCATAACCCAACTGCTTTCCCTTCTTGTGCTTCAGGTCCAGCATTTCCACTAAAAGCAATCGCATAATCCGTCTTAAATAAAAGTCGTGTTTTTTCAGCCATTTGACTTACGACTTGTGGACTGATTGTACCATACTGTTGAATAAGCTTCGGGTCGATGTGCACTAGATCAAGTTTCGCACTAACACTATAGGCAACGATACTTCCTAAATAAATTTGTGATGCACCAGGAATACTACATATTTTCGAGGCGAATAGACCTCCTGTAAAACTCTCACAGGTAGATAAAGTCTTACCTTTTTGACTGAAAGCTTTAATAAGTTTTTGCATTATTTAGACTCAAGCACCAAAGAGCTCAGTTGTCTGAAATAACCGACACCACTAATGATGGATACGACTACTGAGAACCATAATAAGAAACTAGATACCGGTAAGTTATAGAGTTCAAACGGTAGATTTGATATTAAAATCAACATAATGGTCAACATTTGTACAACGGTTTTAAGTTTTCCCATATAACCCGCTGCCACAACACGCCCTTTTTCTGCTGCCAACATCCTTAACCCATCTACGAAAACATCTCTCCAAATCATCACCAAAACTGCGATCGCAGGAATCAATCCTTGGATTGCAAATAAAATAAACATCGTGTTAACCAATAATTTATCTGCGATGGGATCCATAAATTTCCCAAAAGTTGATATCTGATGATTTTTCCGAGCAAGGTAGCCATCAAAGAAGTCAGTAATACTTGCTAAGGCAAATAACCCTAAGGCAATTAAGTTTACTATAGGCAAGGTAACAAAGCCTACCGTAATGTGTCCAAATACTATTCCATATTGACCAAAAGGAAAAACAAACACAAAGACGATAAGAGGAACAAAGAAGATCCTCAATAAAGTTAATCGATTAGGTAAATTCATGGGGTCGTTCCTTTAAAGGTAAAATAGAAAGAACTCTTATTCTTAGACGCTACTAAGGAATCATCGATATGAACATCAATTCCATTGACTGTAATTTTAGGAGAAGCCAAATAACCGATGAACAATTCAACAACCATACCATCTGTCGCCTTAACGATTTTTGTATAGGAATCGCCTCTTTGATAATACCCACGAGCTGGGTTGATGGTACTTACTCCATCTACTTTAGAACTTAACCAAGATTCACTGTTGGGTAGTAGTATGATAAAAGTGATGTCTTGATCAACTGTGAATCCAGTAATCTCATAATTGATTGTTCCTGTCGATGTAAGCGTCAAAACAGGCACAACTGGATCTTCAGGATCAACTGGATCATCTTCATGGACTATAGGATCAGGAACCACGATGACTTTATTATCATCATTGGTCTTACTAAGCATCGGTAATACGGAACTCAGAAAAACATACACTAAAGCTAAAACAATTAAAACACTTATGACAAACATAGATACAAAACCTACGTCTACCTTAACTTTTTTCTTTACTTTTGGTTGTTCAGTTTTTGTTTTAGGTGAACTTAAATTTTGAACACGAGCCTTAACACGAGCATTAGACTCTTTGATTTCTTCGATCTTTTTCAAACTAGAGGTTTGTGTATAATCATCCAAAGCAGCACTTAATAATTCTTTATAATCCTCATAATTGAGATGTAGGCTATTGAAATAATAGCGAACATAGAACTTTACATACGTTAACTCATCTTTAAAATAGGCTAAATCACCTTCTTCTATCGCATTAAGTTTAGCCAAAGAAACTTTGGTTCTTTCGCTCATCTTAGGGAGCGAATAGCCCAATTCTTCTCTTCTAGCCTTTAATATTTGGCCAATTTCTTTCATAAGTTTGTTTTCTTACGAATTATAGCAAATAAGACCAATAATGACAAATAAAAAGGAGCTTTCGCTCCTAATTATTTAACATCTGATAAGCCATGTTCTGTCCTGTTGCCAGGGGCAATCATTTATCTACATTGCTGTCTCTCATCGGCTTCATTTCGCTTTTGAAAGTTCCTCTACCAAATTTGAGTTTCTCGCTTAAGGGGTTTACCGCGTTCCAAACTCTAAGTTTCCTTAAAGCCTACGTTACTGTGGCACGTTATGGGCTTAGACCATGGTTTTCACTTTAGGTGTCAGCTCCGCCGTCAGTTGCCTGCCTGGATTTATGGTTTCATCCAGCATAATCACTACAGTCATCTCAGACTGTGCGAGCATGGACTTTCCTCTGGGGGTTACCCAGCGATTGCCTTGATGTTACTTTTTATAGACTTCTTGTTCTAATTTTGCCAGTCTTTTTAAGAGATCCGTCTGTTGAATGACGGGGGTCTCTGATTGAGCTGCCTCTAAACGACCTTGAAGTTCTATTAACTTATTTTGGAGATTACTGTTACTGCGTTGAAGCTGGTCAATCATGTTCATTTGAGCACTGAGTTGATTTTGAAAGGTTTGATAGTCTGAAATAACTTCATCCAACATCGTATCTACCTCTAAGATAGAGTACCCTTTGAATTCAATATTGAACTCTTTTTTAAAAATCTGTTCTGCACTAAGTTTAGGTTGATTGGCCATAACATTACCTCACGCACTCATTAAACCAAATTAACGTCTTTTAATCAAGCACTTAGGATAAAATGCATTTGTTAGAAACATAGGATAATATAGGGTATAATTATTACGGAGCAATTAATGATCGGCTATCCAACGAAGAAAAAAGTAAATGTTATCGCCAAGTCTGTCGATACAGCCAGGCGTGGTTTAAGTTTAGAAGAAGACATCAATCAGAGCAACCTGGTTTTTCTTGACCGTAGCCTTGCGAATATCCACAAAAAACCTACTCCGATCACTATCGTTAAAGTGGATTATCCAATGCGTTCAAAAGCTAAGATCACTGAAGCATATTTCAAGATCCCTTCTACAACGGATTATAATGGGGTCTATAAAGGAAGAGCCATCGATTTTGAAGCCAAAGAAACAGCCAGTAAAACTTCCTTCAGTTTATCCAATCTTCATCCTCATCAAATCAAACATATGGAAAACGTAAAACTCCATGGGGCAATCGCCTTTTTGATTATTCGATTCACATCCTTAAATGAAACTTACTATTTATCCATTGACAAACTGACAGAATTTACAAATAATCAAGTACGTAAGTCCTTGCCTTATGATTGGATCAAGACCCAAGGTCATTTGATCCCCTATAACTATCTTATTCCAATCAATTACTTGACTATACTTGACATGTATCTTTAGGAGAAAATCATGACTAAAAAAACAAAGATTAAAAAAGCAAAGATTAAGAAACCTCTAAAATTAAGTACGATACTTTCTTCGTTCGTACTCTTTTTAATGGTTTTGACACTAACCGTTGCGGCGACAGGTTTCGCCTATATTTCAAGTGTCATTGCGAAAGCTCCCACATTAGATCCTTCCGACTTTGATAGTGCCCAATCCACTAAAATTTATGATAAAGATGGTGTATTAATAGCGGATATCGGGATGGAACTAAGAGACATCGTTACTTATGATGATCTTCCACAAACCACAATCGATGCCTTCTTAGCCATAGAAGATTCACGTTTCTTTGAACACAATGGATTTGACGTTCCTCGTTTTATTAAAGTTTCACTTGAAACGATTAAAACCTTAGATTTTGGAGCAGGAGGATCTACCTTAACCATGCAGTTGGTTAAGAACACCTACTTTGGTTCTACAGAACAAATCGAAGCTGAAGGCAATAGTATCATTGACAAGATCAATCGTAAGATTAAAGAAATCTATTTGGCTCTTGAAGCAGAGAAGGTTCTTTCAAAAGAACGTATCTTAGAATTGTATCTAAATAAGATCAATTTTGGAGTTCCACTAAATAAACGAGGTATCCAAACTGCATCTCAGTATTATTTTGGGAAGAAAGTAACTGATTTAACTTTAGTTGAGTCTGCTTTATTGGCTGGAATCATAAATAAGCCAAGTACCTTTAATCCTCTTGGATATTCAAATCCAGACATCAATTACCTACAGGAATCAATTGATAGAACCCATACCGTTTTGGATTTAATGATTAGACATGGGTATATCTCTCAAGAAGAATATGATCAAGCAGTAAAGATCAATATCGCTGATTTATTGGTAGGATCATTGGCAGCTACAGCGAATACCCCTTATCAATCCTATGTGGATACCGTCATTAATGAAGTTATAAAAGTGACAGGACAAAATCCTGTTGATGTTCCTATGGTTATTTATACGTCTATGGATAGAACTGTTCAAGATCAAGTCGAAGCCATCCAAAATGGTGTAGGCATCACTTGGGTAGATGATCGTTTACAAATGGGAGCCATTACATTAAACAATCAAACAGGAGAAATCATCGCAATCGGTGGAGGTCGTTTCTATAATGGGGAACGTTTATTTAATCGCGCAACCGATATGTTTAGACAACCTGGATCTTCAATGAAACCTGTTTTGTCTTATCTATTGGCCTTTGAATATTTAGGCTGGTCAACCAAACATATGTTGAGTGACGAACCCTACAGCTACTCCACCACCAATCCCGATATGATCGTAGGCAACGTTAATGGAACCTACCAAGGCGATGTTATGTTGGAATATGCTATGGGTTGGTCTTTGAATATTCCTGCAATATTAACTCTAAAACAGGTTGTAAGTGTTGTTGGTAGTTCTGCTGTCGTAGATCATCTCAATGCGATGGGATATTCTGATGTTACTTTAGGTAAAGGTGATATGGCCTTTGACCTTGGTTATGCGATTGGTGGATCTTCATTACGAGTATCTCCTTATCAAATGGCTGCCGCTTATGCAGTACTCTTCAACGAAGGTCAATACATCCAGCCACATACAGTACTTCGTATCGAGTTCTTAGATGGAACACCCCCACTGGTTCCATCCTATTCAAAAACTCAAGTCATCTCTGAAGACGCAGCTTATTTAAGTTCACGTTTAATCATCAATAACGTAATTGGAGATTATTTTACAGGATATAAAAAAATGCGTCGAGATTATACAACTTTCTTAAAATCCGGAACCTCCGATTGGGGTAAAGAAGGCATTCCTTATGGGATTCCAGAGAATGCCGATAAAGATCTTTGGTTCTTATCAGGTTCTACAGAATATACAACAGCCCTTTGGATTGGATTTGATAATGCCGTATTAGGTAAATTATCTTACGTTAATGATGCCATTAAAAAGAAAAATTATCGTGAAAACATTGCTTCGCTTATACTTGACTCTATTTATTCTACTCGTAACAAACCGAGCGATCTTGCTAAACCAGCAGGTGTCGTTTCAATTACGCATGTTTTAGGAATATTCCCATATGTTTCTATCTTGCCTAGTATGAATGAAACCTTAGCAGTAACAGGTTGGATTAAGAAATCTTTTGCGAATATCCCACAGCTTACTGTACCAGCGATATATGACCCTAGTACCATGACACTTGATTTACAACCAAATGGGCCATTAAAACATCTTACGATCACGATGAATGATTATCCTGATCCATTGGCCTTGATTTTAGCTCCAAATACAAGAGATATGACATTAACAGTTGGACCTACTACAATAACTGCTGTAGGTAAAAGACTCTTTGATTACTCGTGGATCTTTGGACCTGTGCAATATCATGCTCGTATCGTAGTAGATGATGTAACGGTAAGCACCTTAAATTCAGCTACTGCAATTATGGAAACGGATTTAGACATCACCCCAGCGAATAATGTCTTAGTATGCAGCTACTATGGATATGAAACTGCCTTAGATCATTCAGCTGAAATCTGCGAGCCAATCAATTTCGCCAATATGAGTGTTACATCCCCTGCTCAAACAACGGGAAGCACCATTAGTTCATTAGAAACTTGGTTAGCTCTTAACGGATTGACAAACTATACCATCACTTATCAAATGCCTATAAGCACGGATCCTACTAAATTGGGCACAATTGCTTCGATCAGTAATTTGAATCCTGCTACAATCTATACCTATGATCAACTAAGAGCACTTCACTTTGACATCGTTGTCTATGATAAAGAGATCAATCTATTTTCAGATTTTATAGGGAATGCCTATGCAAGACCTACATATTATGATTACCTAAATTACACTGAACCTCTCATAGGAGCAACAGTAAATACCATCACAGTCAACTATTTCCAAGTCGATGGGACCAATTCTACCTTTAAGCTTAGTGAACTCTATCATGCGATTCAACTGAGTTCTACACGTCTCAAATTCAACTAAAAATGAACCTACGGGTTCATTTTTCTATATCTACATTCCTGATTTAAAGGACAAAACTCACATTTTGGGCTTCTAGCCGTACAATGATATCTTCCAAAGAAAAGCAAAGCATGATGAGCTTCTCCCCACTCGGATTCATCAAGCGCTTCTTTTAATGTATTTTCAACAAGAAGAGGATCTGCATCCTGTTTTACGATTGCAAAACGTTGACATACTCTTAGAACATGGGTATCTACCGCTAAACCTGGTTGATTGAATCCAACAGAAACAATAACGTTGGCTGTTTTTCGCCCTACTCCAGGTAAGGTTTGAAGTTGATTAAAATCATGAGGTATTTCTCCCTCAAAGTTCTTAACCACGACATTCGCGAATTCAATGAGATGCTTAGCTTTTGTATGATACAAACCTATCGTCTTGATCATATTCTCAAGCAGAACTAAGTCAGCTTGAGCCAATTGAAATGGATCAGGATACGCTTTAAACACTTCTGGAGTTACTTTATTCACGGAAGGATCCGTTGTCTGAGCACTAAGGATGACCGCTACACTCAACTCATAAACATTCTTGAAATTTAACTCACATCCTGCATTTGGGAATAAGGACTTTGCGGTATCTAATAAACGTCTAATTTGTATTTCTTTTACCTTCGTTGAGTTGTTCAATGGTGGTCTTATCTTTCTGCCATTGGGCCAATATACGATCGATATATGTAAAATTAACTTTATTATGCATTAAAGCTTCTCTTAAGGCATGTACGATAAAAGCTCGATCTAAACGGGTTAACCAATCGTTGATCTTATCCATTTCAGTTGAACTTAAGGTTCTTTTAAATTCTTTTTGAAATAAATCGATGAGATCAGTATCGTTGGTTAAAATGGTCTTATCTTCAAATAGACCATCGATGATGTAGGCAACCTCTTGTTTGTTTATTTTAATGATAAGGTAACCTTTACGACTTAATCCAGCCATTGCTTTATCAATTTTCTCAAGGGATAATCCACTTGCTTTGGATAAAGAATCCAGACTGATGTGTCTTTTAAGATCATTAAAATGAACCAATTCTAGAACAGTTAAAGCTTCTTCAGCTGAAAGATTAAGTGTTCCTAAATGATCTAAAACCCAGATTCGTTGATCGATGTGTGCTTCTTCATACCATTTACTCATAATGTTTGTCCACCTTCCAAAGGATTGAATAATCTATAAAATCCAAAAGCCATTCTCCATCATCAGAACTTATCCAATACACTTTTTCATTTTTATAAGATGTGGTACTTATACTAAAAGATTTGGAATAATTCATCTTCGCAAAAGCATCGGAAGCTTCAGATAGTTTTATGTCTATAGGATCTAGATTAGAAAGGATCTGAAATTTCTCGTTGACATGAAGAACCCTAAGTCCATAACTGGGTGTTTTGCATTTTATTGTTATAACTTTTTCAATGATCACAACTGATGAGATCCAAGAACACTCCGTATAAGAATGCAAACCTTCGAAAGTACTCATAAAGAGATTTCGTTGATGATCATCATATATTTTAACAGCACTCACGTTATAAAAAAGAGTTGAGATTATGATCAACACGATAGAACATAGAAGCAAAATAGCGCTTAATGTATTTTTTACCCAAGTCATACCTACATCTTACCAAAGCTAGACCCTATTGAGAATAGTTTCTCGTAATTATCACTAAATAAGCACAAAGCTCTTCACTGACACAAAGTCCTGTTTATGATATGATTATCTCGATGAAAATTAACCGATTTAAAATAAGACGTATCTTAATGTTAGTAATTGTGATGGCACTTTTTTTTAGTTTATATTTCTTTTATTCGGCAAAAAAACAGGAATTTATTGTATTTGAAGGGATCAATGCTCAAGTCATAGAATATAAAGATTTGATTCAAACGATGAGTACAGAAAGTAAAGCTTATTTCTTTTGCACCAAGACGAATATTGATTGTCGCTACATCGATACAGAAATGATCGATGTGCTCAATATAGATGCTCATGTCGAAAGATTTGATAACATCATCTTGGTTGATACTGCGACCCTTGATAAGACAATCTTACCTTCAGCTTTAAAATCACGATTTGGGTTTAGCGATGTTCCAGCCTTTGCGATCCTATCTTATGAAAATGGATCAGTTGTGATCCATAAGGTACTTCAATGGACGAACACAGATCCTTTTACCGCTTTAGATCTAAAAGAGTGGATGAAAGAGAATAAACTTTGGTTATCTGAATATACGAACTGATTACTTGGAACTGACATCGTTGATGCCAGTTCTTTTATTAATGCTTTTTGAAATAAAATAGGTTAACACAAACATCAAGATGCTGCCAGTATAGATCCACACTTGATTCTCTTTGGCTTGAAATGCATTCCCAAAGAAAGCAAATAATCCTATCATAAAGAGTTTTCCGATTGCGATACTAATTAAGTACTTACGTTTAGAATACTGAGCCAAACCAAAAGCAAGATTCATAAATGAACTTGGTGTAGAAGGCAACATACTTAAAACAATGATCACCATCGGTCTTTGATTGTTGACCCAATTGATGGTTTTGTCTAGTGTTTTGAATTTATGCATTTTCTCATGAAGACCATAGAAACTAATGGTTCGATAAAACAAAAACATAATCGTTGCCCCTAACATCGTACCCACATACGAAGTCAAAAACCCTACACCTAATCCATAAATATTGACATTCAAAATAACGATAAGTACTAAAGGTAAAGCAGGAATGATCGATTCTAACATGGCTAAGAATATAGGAGCTAAGATTCCAAAGGATTCTATACGATGAGCGATGTCATTCCAAAATACAGGATCTGTCCATTGAGAAAAGTTCATAGCTTTAAGTTCCCACAAAATTCATAACAGAGTTTCGCACTACGAGCAGATGCCTTTAAGAGATATTCATTAAAAGTCATTGAATTATCTGGATGTAAAACGATGTCGGATAAAGAACGAATGATGATGAAAGGAATCTTATATTCGCTTGCCACATTCGCTAAAGCTGTGCCTTCCATTTCACAAGCTTCTGCTTCAGGATAATGAGCCTTGATGTCATCACATTGTGCTTGGGTTGAGATAAATTGATTCCCTGATACTAAAGGGCCATACCAGACTCGCTCTTGCGTTACAAGCGACTTAAACGATTCCACCATCACTTTATCTGCTTCATAGATAAATCTGTTCCTAGGACCGAAATTACGCTCATTCCCAAAACTACTAATATCAAAATCATGATAGGTTAATCGATCAGGAATAACCATATCCAATACCTTTTGATTGGGGTTAAGACCCCCTGCTGTTCCTATGTTGATCAAATGAGTGATTTTGAAGTTTTCAAAACATATGGTTAAGGTCATCGCTGCCATCACCAAACCTATCCCACTTTTAAAGATAACAACTTCTTTCCCATTTAAACTTCCTTGATGAAAATCAAGATGATTAACCGTTGATGTTTTCTTGTCTTTTAGATAAACCAATAACGCATTTACTTCTTCTTCCATCGCTCCTACAATCGCAATCATAGTGACCTCCTTTTAACCACAAATAGGTATTTTTCTTTATCAGGATGAATGCCTTTGATGAAGTCTGAATAGACTTCAACACTTGTATCCAAGCTTTCTAAATGATCCAAAATGAGCTTAAGAGGATACACTCTTTGATCAAAGCTGATCGTTTGAGCGTGTCCTAACTCATCAAAGAAAGCAAAATGATGATTGATGATCTGATCAGGCATACTTAAGATGGTCCATTGAAAAGGATGACCACAAACAATGCCTTCTTCTAGATATTCTTCTTTGAATTCTTCATATCTGTTTTCAGTATGCATATCAAAAAGAAATACTGCTTTATCCTTTAAATGATAAACTGCTTCACTTAATACGCTTTTTAGCTCATCTAAGCCCAATACATAGTTTAGGCTATCTCCAAATAGAAGTATGGCATCAAAATACCCTAAACCTTTTAAATCGCTCATAGAGCCTAGAATCGTTTGACACTCAGGATTCCTTTTAGAATACATTTTAAGCATTTCAGGATCAAGATCCAATCCTGTAATCTCAAAATAAGGCTTTAGTTTCTCACTAACGGTTCCTGTTCCACAGGCTAAATCCAAACAAGACCCTTTTTGGGCTTGATTCAAAACAAACTGAGCGTATTGATTCGCCACGGCTTCATCTTCAACCAAGGCATCAAATACTTCAGCTAAACTAATCGGCATAACGCTCAACTTTCTTATCTGCCCATAAGACATCCAATTGATAAAAAGCTCTGGTTTCTTCTAGAAACAGATGAACTAAAACATCTGGGGTATCGATGAGGATCCACCCAGCATCAGAAGTTCCTTCCATATGATGGATTGGTAAATGGGCGATCTCTAAAGCTTCCATTAAATAATCGCTTAAAGCATGGAGTAAACGAGGATTATTAGCACTCGCAATGATCATATGATCATGAATGAAGTGTCCATCGATAAAATCAAAGAGATCTATAGCAGTAGCCTTTTTATCTGAGAGAAGTTTAACGATCAATTGTTGATTGGCTAGCATTTTTTTCCTTTTGGATGTACTCCATTTGTTTGTGGCTGACCATTTGAGCAGCCTTATCTAAGTCTATCTTCGCTAAGGCAAGTTCTTCAGAAACATCATAGTTTCGTGAAGGCTCACATTTATCGGCAATATAGATCAGTTGACTTAAGGCTTTGCCTTTTTGTCCTGTAACATGATTGGCGATCGCATTGAGGACCACTTTATCTTTTAGACCACATCGTTTTAAATAGGCAGCAGCTGTTTTTTGATGCCAAATAGGAGCGGGTTGATGAAGGTAAGCAGGATGGATAAAACCTAACCAAGCTGCTGATTTTTCTTTCGGCCACATTTTGGTACTGTCATGAAACAAGGCAGCTAAAGTAATCTGATGAACATTCATATGATGACATTCACCGAGTTCAAGGGCAAGTTTCTCAACTTGTTTAACATGATGCCAACGTTTTTCACTCACAAAAGATTTTGCGATGGATTCTAAATAGAGATCATTTTCGAAGATATAAGTTACGACATCCTTAGCTGTATTCTCTAATTTGCCTTCACGTATAGACGTGCTTGAGATGTGTTTAATATGAGGTACATCTATGATCTTCATATCTTTTCTGATTTGATCCTCAGGATGTCTTTTTACTACAATAAAATCTACTAACTTTAATAGATTATCTGCTTCTTTCCAAGATGAAAATTGATTGGATTGATCACTTCCTATGATCCAAGTAAAACGATGATGTGGATAAAGTGATTTTAAAGCAGTGACTGTATTGATGGTGTAACTAGGGCTAGGTAAGCTTTCTTCTATCGTACATACCTTTAATTTACGATAGGGCTTGATCAATCTTAAGATCATCTGTACACGATCTTCAAAAGGAGCCAAGTTTTGATTCTTTAAAGGTGTCTCACTGGTAGGTAAAAACCAGATCTCATCGAACTTTTCATTTTTTAGTACGCTTAAAGCGATTTTTAGATGTCCTAAATGGGGTGGATTAAAACTACCACCAAAACAAGCTATTTTATTCATTGGGGAAAGTTTATTTTATGTTTTTCCGATTCTTTGAATAAAACAAAAGTACGACCGATTTCATTCACCACTTCTGAGTTGGTGTGGGCACTAAGATCAAGCATCATTTCTCTTACGTCAGAAGTACATGATTTCAAAACACTGACCTTAACGAGCTCATGTGATTTTAAGGATATTTTTGTACTTTCGATGATGTTTAGAGTTAAGCCATCTTTACCGATAAGCACCAAAGCTTTTAAAGGATTGGCCAAGGATTTTAAATAAGATTTCTGTTTGGAATTGAGCATTAGAGTAAAGCCTTTCTTAGGGTTATTTCTGATTTTAATTCTGTTTGGATCACAATCGATTCTGCTTTGCCTTTGATCGACATCCAACCTAGTCCACTAAAGACCACATCAGTGCTTTCATCCAGCTTATTATAGCGTATCTCAGATTTCATCTTCACCATCTCAGGATGATGTTTCTCAAGATATTCAGTCGCATGTTTCCCACTACGATGGAAAGGACAAGTTTGAGATAGATAGAAAGTTACAGACATCGCTTCGCTCGGAGTAATCGTTAAAACAATAAAAGGAGCGATAATATAGGTCTGAGTTTCACTGATCTGATAGGTCTTTGCCTTAAGTGGTTTTAAGACCGCATAATCAGAGGCATCTTTAAGGGATAGTTTTTCTAGGTAGCCTTGAAGTTTAAACCCAGGGGTATCATACAGATTACGTCCTTCAAAATCAACCTTATTGATTTTTAAGGTGGTATGAGGGAAGGCAGAAACAGTTAACGCATTACTGTCTGTGATCGCATTGATCAAAGAACTTTTCCCTGCATTCGCCATTCCAATAAAAATCAAATTACCTCTTGTCCTAGATAGCATTCTCTTAAGATTCTCTATTGAAGGTTTAGATTTCAAAGAGGTCACCGCAACCATTAAATGATCGATCTTTCTAGATGCTAAGGAAAAGTTAACCATACGTTTAATCTTTTCTCGACTTAAGGTTTCAGGTAAAAGATCAGACTTGGTGATGCATAAGATAAGGGGTCTATCTTTGAAATGTGTCTCCATCATATCTAGGATGCGGACATCATAGTTCAATAGATCAATCAATAAAACCAAGGTCCCTTCTACATTTTTAAGTTCAGAAAGAAGGTCTTTTAAGATGACTTCGTCTTTTTTGATGACTGAGGCATCCCCATAATGTTTTAGTCTAAAACATCTTCTACAGATCTCGTGATTGAGATCCACGACATATCCAATCTTATTGATGTCTGTATTTTGTAGAGGGGCTCCACAACCTTGACAGTTTTTATTCATCGTGTATTACCTTGCTTTCCAAGATTCTAAAGAATCTCGTAATCCAATGCTTATCCACATCCATAGGTTTGATTAATAAATAAGGTCTTCCTAACCATAGTGCCAATAATACATCGGTCACAGCTTGATCCCCAATAATGACAACTGAATTCATATCGACATTTTGTCTTTTTAAATAAGCTCTTACTTTAAAAGGAAAAGGTTTAAATGAGCGCATAAGAATCGGTAAGTTTAAGTCGACACCGACATTAGATTGCCGCTTGGTAAAATTATTTGTACATAAGAGGATCTGATGATCCACTTGGGCATTTTTAATCCATTGGATCTCTTGAGGAGATATTCTTTGATCATAAGGTGATAACAAGGTGTTATCGATATCGATCAATAATAGAGCGTGTGAGCATCCTAGATCAATAAAGGTTTTTTGATTCAACTGAGAAAGACTCGCAACTCGTTTGATCATCAAAGTTCAAAGTGGATGAATTCCACATCCTTATGTTCGCCCTCTGAAGGTTCAGCATCTATCTTTTCCTCTTCCACAATAAAGTCTCTTATTTGTATTTCTTCTATTCCCTTCATCAAATAGAACTTTGATAAACCTGTTTGACTAAAGGTAGCTTCCTTATCCATCAATGGTACATCTTTAGCAGATTTCCAATTGGATTTTTGATGGGTAATCTTGATCTCATCATAACTGCCAAGGATCAAACCATCTTCTATGAATTGAGGATTTGACTTCACGCGCTTAGCGATCAATTCCCCTTTCGCAGGACGATTGAATTGTTTAAGTTCACTTAATTTGATTCGTTTCATCAATCCATTGTCTGTTTTTAGTAAGACCGCATTCCCACCGTTTCTTACTGCAACCCCAAAAGCCATTTCATCATCAGATAAATTCATGGCTCTGACCCCTCTTGCTTTGGTCTGCATCAGAGAAACATTGTCGAAATCATATCGAACCATATAGCCATTTTTAGAACACAGGATCACTTCTTCCCCATGATATAAAGCAAAAGCACTGACCAGTTTATCACCTTTTTGTAGTAACATCGCATCATAGGTCTTATTCATACGGGTAACTTCAAAGTCTTTCACCAATGATTTCTTTACGTAGCCTTCTTTGCTTAAAGTTAAGATATAGGCTTGGGTATCATAGCCTTTTATAGTAAAAGCAGAGATTACTTTCTCATGATCATCCGATTTCACATAATGACTAAAATGGCTTCCTAAGTCTTTCCATTTACTGTCATCAAGTGTATAAATAGGAATCATAGCGTAAGAGCCTTGATCAGTGATCAATAAGAGATGATCATAGGTTTCAGATTCTAAAGTACCAATCAATTGATCCCCTTCTTTACAAGCAGGATCGATGTTTTCTGAAGCTTGATAAGATCTCAAAGAGACACGTTTAACGTAGCCATCTCGACTGACGGAGATCATGACTTTTTCATTAGGAATCATAGAGAGCTTATCGATGATGATCTCTTGGACATCATTTTCGATCACAGTTCTTCTGTTCATAGGGAATTGATCACGAATCGTTTTCATTTCTTTGATGATGACTGATTTTAAGATCTCAGCACTGTTGATGACACCCGATAAAAAACTCATCGTATTTTGAAGTTGAGCCAACTCTTCTTTGATTTCTAAGATATCTGTATTGGTCAAACGATATAGTCGTAATGAAACAATGGCCTCTGCTTGAGCTTCAGTAAATCCAAATCTTTCGATAAGTTTCAGTTTAGCTTCACCCTTATCTTTTGAGGATCGAATCAAAGCAATGATCTCATCCAATACACTGATGGCTTTGATGAGACCTTCCAAAACGTGGGCTTTTGCGCTTAAATCTTCATATTGGGCTTTTGATCTTTTTAATACCACTTCTTTTCTAAAAGCGATGAACTCATCTAAGATCTGAATCAATCCACATTGAACAGGACTATGTTGAATAATAGAAACCATATTGTAGTTAAAATACACTTGAAGATCTGTGTTTTTATAAAGATAATTTAAAATCAATTGAGGATCATTTTCCTTTTTGACTTCAATGACAATTTTCATTCCGTTACGATCAGATTCATCGCGTATATCAATGAGCCCATCAATAGATTTATTGAGTCGAATATCATCCATCTTCTTAACGAGCCCACTTTTGATGACTTCATAAGGAATCTCAGTGACAGTCAAAACATGATTGTTTTTATTCGAACTTAAAATTACTTTAGAACGTATGACGATACGTCCTTTACCAGTACTAAAAGCTTCTTTTATCCCATCTATACCTTGAACGATACCTCCTGTAGGAAAATCAGGACCTTTTACGATTTCTAAGATGTCGTTAAGATTACAATCTGGACGTCCTATTCTATAAATAGTCGCATCAATAATTTCAGTTAGATTATGAGGCGGCATATTGGTGGCATAACCAGCAGCGATACCCATCGCCCCATTGATCAACAATTGAGGTACTCTCGAAGGTAAAACGACAGGTTCTAATTGAGTATCATCAAAATTAGGTGCGAAAGCGACCGTGTGTTTTGAAAGATCTTCAAGTAAGTGTCCAGAAAATTGAGATAAGCGTGCTTCAGTATATCGCATCGCAGCAGCTGGATCATCATCGATCGATCCATTGTTTCCTTGCATATCGACCAACATAAGATTCATTTTCCATGATTGAGACATTCTCACCATGGCTTCATAGACACTTGAATCTCCATGAGGATGATAGTTACCAATAACTAAACCAACGGTCTTAGCCGATTTACGATACCCTTTATCGAAAGTATTGCCATCTTCGTTCATGGCATATAAAATTCTTCTTTGAACAGGTTTTAATCCATCTCGAACATCAGGTAAAGCTCGATCTTGAATAATGTATTTGGAGTATCGCGCAAAGCGGTCTTCCATAATGGCTTCAAGCGATGTATTATCGTGTAGATTTTCTTTATCCATTACAAGACCTCCTTACTAAAATCATCTACCAAAGTAAAATCAACATGATCTTCGATCCATGTGCGTCGTACAGAAGCATTATCGCCCATTAAGATATTGACTGTTTTTTGAGCCATAATCGCATCCCCTAAAGCCACCTTAACCAAAGTGCGTTTCGTTGGATCCATCGTGGTCTCCCACAACTGATCTGCGTTCATTTCTCCTAATCCTTTATAACGTTGCAGTTCAACTTTACCGTTTTTAGCGATAAAATCTTGAAGTGCCAATTCATCAAAAGCATATTGGATATTTTTACCTTTGGTCATCTTATACAAAGGAGGTTGAGCAAGATAAACATTGCCTGCTTCGATTAAAGGACGCATATATCGATAAAAGAAAGTCAAAAGCAAGACTTGAATATGAGCCCCATCGGTATCCGCATCGGTCATAATGATGACTTTCCCATAGTTGATATCTTCAATGTCGAAATCAGATCCAACCCCTGCCCCTATCGCATGAATCAAAGTATTGAGTTCTTCGTTTTTCTCAATGTCAGATATGGATTTTTTCTCAGTATTTAAAACTTTACCTCTTAAAGGTAGAATGGCTTGATATTTAGAATCACGTCCTTGTTTGGCTGAGCCTCCAGCTGAGTCTCCTTCAACTAAGAAAAGTTCATTCTTACGATGATCTCTAGATTGAGCAGGTGCGAGTTTACCTGATAATATGCGTTCAGATTTACTCGATTGTTTACCCTTACGAGCATCTTCCCTCGCTTTTCTTGAAGCTTCTCTTGCGATGGCAGCTTTTTGAATTTTCTTTAAGATATTGGTCGCAAATTCTCGATGTTCTTCTAGATAATAATTCATTTTCTCTAAAACGAAATTTTCAACCGCGATCTTAGCATCAGGAGTACCTAGTCTTCCTTTTGTTTGACCTTCAAATTGAAGTAGATTTTCCGGGATAGACACAGATACAATCGCAGTACAGCCTTCACGAACATCATTTCCTTCAAAATTCTTATCTTTATCTTTTAGAATCAAGATCTTACGTGCGAAATCATTCATGACCTTGGTCATGGCTGTTTTGTATCCGATCTCATGGGTTCCCCCATCAGTGGTACGAACCAAGTTTACAAAAGAATAAGTGTTCTCCTGATAATCATCAGTGTATTGTAAGGCAACTTGTATCCCGATCTCATTTACTTTACCTTCAAAGGTTAAAGGATCACTCATCGCTACCTTATCTTCGTTTAGATATTCAAGAAATGCTTTTAAACCATCTGAATAGTGATAAACCTCAGTTTTATTGGTTCTCTCATCGATGACTTTCATCGAGATGTCTTTGAGTAGATAGGCACTTTCTCGTGCTCTTTCATGAATCAAAGCAGCATTATATTCATAATGTCCAAATATTTTTGGATCTGCTTTAAAGCGTACAGTTGAGCCTGTTTTATTTGTTTTCTGAAGTGGTACCAAAGGCCCAACATGTTTACCACCATCGGTAAACTTCATCGAATATAGAGTTCCCCCATAAGCAACCGTAACTTCTAGCCATTCACTCAAGGCATTGACGACAGAAGCCCCTACCCCATGAAGTCCACCTGAAGTCTTATATCCATTCTCGGCGGAGAATTTTCCTCCTGCATGAAGCACAGTAAAAATAACTTCAAGCGTATTTTTACCTGAGCTATGTTTACCGACAGGCATGCCTCGTCCTTCATCTTCAATTTTGATCACATTGTCTTTTTCAATGGTGATGGTGATGTTTCTTCCAAATCCATTTAGTGCTTCATCGATCGCATTGTCGACGATTTCCCACACCAAGTGGTGTAGTCCTCGTCCATCTGTAGAACCGATATACATGCCTGGTCTTTTTCTTACAGCTTCAAGACCTTCTAGGATCTGTATACTACTTTCGTCATATTTTTTTTCAACGGCCATGGGTGATCCTCATACACATCTATTATACACTATAGCCAACTTGCTTAACAGTTCACAGCTGTAAGAAATTTGTTATAATAGAACCGAAAGAAGAGGAGTTTTATGGACACTTCACTGATCTTTAGCTTATTTATTGTGTATCTGATCGCCTATTTGTTCGGATCAATCCCTTTTGCACTCATCGTAGGTAAAGTCTTTTATAAAACAGATATTCGAAACTTTGGCTCTGGTAACTTAGGTGGAACCAATGCGGGTCGAGTCTTAGGAAAAGTCGCTGGAGTTACGGTAGCTGTTCTAGATCTTACCAAAGCTTTTTTGGTCATGTGGGTCGCCATAAAGTTTCTTCCTAATTATCCTGGATATGTCGCATTTGCTGGAGTTTTCGCAGCGATTGGACATTGTTATCCAATATTTGCCCAATTCAAAGGTGGCAAAGCAGTATCAACCGCTTTTGGTTATTTATTAGGAGTCTCTGTTTTTCTGGTTAATCCAATCCTTATTTGGGTATTGTTCTTCTTACCTATCGCCATCGCACTAACCCTTTTACACTTTACAAAATATGTATCTTTCTCTGCGATGACTTCAGTCACCATTATTGTAATTTTATCCTTTATCGTTCAGCGTGACCTCACCATAAGCAGTGCTTTGGTAATCATCGATATTTTGCTTATCTATCGTCATCGTTCTAATATTCAACGCTTAAAAGAAGGTACAGAAAGAAAAGTTACTTGGATATAAAAAAAGATCTTACGATCTTTTTTATTTGGATTGATCCATTGATTTCATAATCTGTTTGATTTGGGTTTCGGATGGTTTTCTTCCCATCTGCATATACATAGCCCGAATCATTTTTTCGTTGATTGGAGGATTTTCTTTCAGCTGTTTTAGAAATGTCTTGCGTGTGAAGTAAAATCCAAGGAAACCACCAAGTGCACCACCAACCACAAAATATAGAATGGATTCTAATAGAGTCATAAATATCACCGTCCTGCGATTATTTTACCTTGAATTGATGGATAATACAAGTCAAACAAAAAGAAAGCGCGACACTGCTTTCTTTTTGTAAAACCGTTTGAAACGAATTGGAAGCGTCATCTTGGCACAAGATGACACAGAATAATATCTCACCTCGTTTCTCTCTTATCTTACAAGATGATTATCTCTGCGAATAAAATTGACAGATTCATTCAAACTGTTCAAATAAAGTATGTTTATCTTTGTTTTTTTCAACCAATAAATCAACGAGATTACTTAAAGGTTTATAAGTCTTGGTGCCATGACATAAGATTAAAACCCTTTTACTCAATAATTTGGTGATTCGTTTAGGATAAGGTTCACACTTCAATAAAGGACTAATTTTATTAATAAAGTATGAAAGTTTAAGTTCTGGGTTATCAATTCCATTAAAATAATCTAAGACATTAAAAAGTAAGCTAAATCCCTTCTCATCGATCGTCTCTTCTGAAGCTAGTTTTATACATAGATTTAGTTCTTTCGCATACAAACCTTTAGGAATTTGATCTGTATAGTTTAATAAAGCAATCTCATGAAGCAGCTGTTTCGCCAGTGAATCTTTGGATAAGAAAGGTTTATCATTATTTTCTTTGTAAATAACTTTATGATTTATTTTAAGCTGAATGAGCTCAACTCGACATAGTTTTATTAATTCAGGGAGTAGACTAGGTTTTTCAATACTCCAAAAATCAGGATGAGTGAATTTTAATAAATAACTACTTGAGATTATCCAATTCTTAATGATGGGATGAAAAACTTCGATTCTATCCATTATAGAATCATATGTTTTTCTTGAGATTGGTTGATTGGATAAACAACTAAAAACAAAAGTGAAAGCCAAATGATCCATTTCAATTAAAACATCATTAGAGTTATATGAACAGAATTCATTAAACTCACTTACACGAATCTTTAATTCATCTATAGAATGATTCTTAAAACTTGAAGATATCTTAGCTAGAAAGTCTAGTTCTTTCATATGATTGGATTCTCTAATTCGATAATGAATCCCTAATTTTTTAAGAAAGAAATCCAATAACTCAAAATCATGATGATGCTTGCCATTTTCTAAACGAGATAAAGTCGCTAATGAACAAACTCTATGATTAAACTTAATGCCTTCGAAGGGTGAATCGGAAGTCGAAAGAATAAAAGATTCCTGTTTAAAAGCCGGATTCCCGGCTTTTAGTTTCTTCTTACGCAGGATACCGATTAGGATACCCAATCGGTGCTCTATATTATTCATGATGGATTCTCTTTTTCACTATGAACTAGATGATAATATAGTCCTTTATAAGTCAATAAAGACTCATGAGATCCTTCTTCGATGATGCCTTGATCTGTTAAGACATAGATCCAATCCGCATCCTTGATGGTGCTTAAGCGATGAGCGACAACCAGAGTAGTTCTATCTTTAGCCAATTCATCCAAAGTTATTTGAATCTGACGTTCAGTTTTATTATCTAAAGCACTGGTAGCTTCATCTAGTAATAGGATCTTTGGATTCTTAAGAAACATACGTGCCAATGATAAACGTTGACGTTGACCACCAGAGAGCTTAACCCCACGCTCACCAATCGTTGTATTCAAGCCATCTGGTAATTCAGCGATAAACTCCCAGGCTTCAGCTCTTTGAGCCGCTAAGATGATTTCTTCGTCTGTGGCGTCAAATTTCCCATAGGCAATGTTTTGTCCTATGGTTCCCGCAAAGATAAAGACATCTTGTTGAACGATACCTACTTGATCTCTCAAACTCTTTATGGTGATGTCTCGTAGATCTATCCCATCTAATGTTATTTTTCCTTCATGAAGTTCATAAAAACGAGGAATTAAATTACATAAGGTCGATTTACCACTTCCACTCGGTCCTACAAAAGCTACTTTATGACCAGCTTTAACATTAAATGAGATATGACTTAAGACATGTTTACCTTGTCGATCACCATACTCAAAACTCACATCTTCAAAAGCAATATCACCTATTACTTCTTGAAGATCTTGAGCACCTTCTGTATCTTTCTGGGCTTCAATATTCATAACTTCTAGAAATCTCTCAAAGCCTGCCATTGCTTGGTTATACATCATGATTAGTTCAGAGAAACGATTGATAGGTTGTTGAAATACACCCACATAAAGTATAAATTCAACCAATTGACCTATGGTCATTTGATCGACCATGACTAAATATCCACCATACACAAAGACCACTATAGTTATTAAAAGTATGAAGCCTTTAACAGTAACCCCGAACTGGGCCATGATCTTCAAAGCCCCTTTTCGACTTACCGCAAAGAAATCATTGCCTTGAGCGAATTGTAATTCTTCTTTTTCTTCTGCGTTATACGCTTTAACTACTCTGATCCCAGAAAAATTATCTTGAGCTTGAGCATTGATTTCTGCTAAGCGTTCTCTCATCACTCTAAAAGCTGATCTGAATTTAAGATTTTGTCTAACCCCAATAATAATCATCAGGGGAACTAAAAAAGTCATTACCAAAGCTAAAGTAACATTACTTGTATACATAAGAAAGAAACTTCCAACTAAAAGTACAATCGCAATCAGAAGATTCTCTGGACCATGATGAGCTAATTCTGAGATCTCATTGAGATCATTCACTAAACGACTCATCAACTTCCCTACTTTAATATTGTCAAAATAGGAAACAGGTAAACTTTGGATATGACCAAACATTTCCTTACGCATGTCATATTCCATATTGACCCCTAAGACATGTCCATAATATTCAACAACATAGTTTAAAACCAACCTTAACACAAAGAAAAGTGCGATCAAGATCGCCCAAGTAAATAAGGTCTTTAGTTCTTTTAAAGGAATGATATCTGAGATTAAGAAATTACTGAATCTTGGGATCACTAAATCTAATGCAGCAATCAAAATGGCACTTATGATATCAAGGATCAGGAGTCCTTTATAGGGTTTATAGTAATGAAAAAAGCGTTTTATCATGATCCTCCAAATAAAAACCCGATTGTTCGGGTTTTAAAAGTCCCAAAAGGTGTAATGTTTTCCCTGTTATATCAGGTGGGCAAACTGTGATGAATTTTTGGATTCTCAGTTTCCTAAGCATTCACACCATCCATCAACTTCGGTTCTTCCCATATTACATCATGTCGGAAATAAATTGTTCCTTTTGGGTACTCATATTATAGCATAATTATTTAATCGTTAAATGCAATTCATCGAGTTGTTTAGTGTCAACAGGTGTAGGTGCATCCGTTAATGGACATCTCGCAGAAGCGTTTTTTGGGAAGGCAATAACATCCCTAATCGAGTCAGATTGAGTCAATACCATCGCAAATCGATCGAGTCCAAACGCAATTCCTCCATGAGGAGGCGTTCCGTATTGGAAAGCATCGATAAAGAATCCAAAGCGACTTTCAATCTGTTCTTTTGTAAATCCTATGATCTCAAACATCATCTTTTGAACGTTTTGATCATAGATACGCATTGAACCTCCTGCCACTTCAAATCCATTAAGTACCAAGTCATAAGCACAGGCATGAACAGAGGCTGGATCACTCTTTAGTAAATGAAGTTCATCTTCTTTAGGACGAGTAAAGGGGTGATGTTTAGCCACATAACGATCTTCTTCTTCATTGTATTCAAACAAAGGAAAATCAACTACCCAAAGATATTTAAAATCATCTTTCTTAGCAAGATCAAATTTATCTCTTAAAGCTAGACGAACTGCCCCTAAAGCATTACAAGCTTTTTCATATTTATCGGCAGTAATAAGGATCAAATCACCTTCTTTTAGACTTAACACTTCGCATAACCCACTAATTTCATCAGGAGTCAAGAATTTTACGACCGATCCTTCTAATGTATTGTTAGTATATTTCAATACGACTAGACCCTTAGCGCCATTCTTTTTAGCGACTTCTGTGAGTTCATCGGTTTCTTTACGAGTCATCACACTACCCTTTTCCAAAACGATGGCTTTAATGACTCCATCTTTATAACTTAAGGCATTTTGAAAGACCGCAAATGCGGATTGATTAAAGATCTGTTTAAGTTCTTGAAGTTTTAAACCAAAACGTAAGTCTGGTTTATCGCTTCCATAGAAATGCATCGCATCAGCGTAACTCATCGTCATAAGAGGTAATTGAAGTTTTAGACCTAATACTTTATCCATAACGGTAGAAACCATATCTTCAATGACCGCTCTAAATTCAACTTCATTGAGGAAAGAAGCTTCAATATCTACTTGAGTAAAATCCAATTGACGATCTGCACGTAGATCCTCATCTCTAAAACAACGAGCTACTTGATAATAACGTTCAAATCCAGCAACCATCAACATCTGTTTGAAGATCTGAGGAGACTGAGCCAATGCGTAGAACTGACCTGCATGAACTCTTGAAGGAACCAAATATTCACGCGATCCTTCAGGGGTAGATTTGGTCAACATTGGGGTCTCTATATCGATAAACCCTGCATCATCTAGACAGTTTCTCATCGTTTGAACGATCTTCGCTCTTTGAATCATACGTTTTTGCATCATTGGTCTTCTTAAGTCGAGATAACGATACTTCAATCGTGTATCTTCTAGAGCATCCGTCTCATCGGCAATGATCATCGGGGTCAATTCAGCAGAATTGATGATAACGACTTTGTTGGCTTTGACTTCGATCTCACCTGAGGCGAGTTTAGGATTGGCATCCTTACGTAAAAGGACTTCCCCACTGACTTCAAGCAGATACTCATTTCTGATTTCTTTGACAGAATCAGCCAAAGTCTCGTCGATGACGATCTGAGTGATTCCATTACGATCTCTTAGATCGATAAAAACCATGGCTCCAAAGTTGCGTCGTTTAGCGACCCAACCTACTAGACTAACTTTTTGTCCAACATGGGATTTATTAAGTTCATTGTTATGATGCGTTCTATTCATGAGTTTCTCCTTTTGTTTCTACATCACAGAAATCATCGTGGATATGATCTTCATCCAACCAATGAGATAGTTGATGTAGGATCTCGCCTTCTGCGACAGTAACTTGTGTTTGTGTATCGATTTTCTTAAGGACAGCTTGTCCATTTTTCATTTCATCTTCGCCGATGATGATGGCGACTTTGGCTTTTTTACGTTCAGCGGATTTAAATTGGGCCTTGAATGAACGAGCGTAATAATCGAAGTCGGTCACAAAACCGTTCAATCTTAAGAAATTCGCCAATTGATAGGCATATTCAGTGGCTTCTTGACCCATAGAAACGATATAGACATCAGAGCTTTCTTCTTCAGTGAGATCGATCTTTTCTGCTTCTAAAGCCACAAGTAATCTTTCAATTCCCATCCCAAAGCCTATCCCTGATAGTTCCGGTCCACCAAAATCTTTAACGAGATCATCATAACGACCACCCCCAAAGACTGTAGATTGAGATCCCATATCCGCATTGACAGATACGACCTCAAAGACCGTATGCGTATAATAATCTAAACCACGAACCAATTTATCGTTGACTTCAACTTCGATATCACTGGCATTTAAGATCTTAAGTACGGATTCAAAATAAGCTTTGGAGTCATCTGTCAAATAATCTCTTAGTTTAGGCGCTGAGATCATCGCAGGATCTTCATGATCGATCTTACAATCTAATATTCTAAGAGGATTCTGTAGGTATCTTCGTTGACAATCTGTACAAAAATGTCCAATAGGTTCTTTAAAGTGTTCTTTTAACGCAGTCTTATAGCTTTCGCGACTATCTTTATCACCTAAGGTATTAATAAGAACTTTAAGATCTTTTAATCCTAAACTTTGAACAACCGATAATCCTAAACTAATGACTTCCGCATCGATCATAGGATTCTTGTCTCCTAAAACTTCAATCCCAAATTGATGATGAATGCGCATTCTACCTTTTTGAGGTCTTTCATATCTAAAACAAGGTGAAAGATAGAAGAGTTTAGTAGGACTATCTGGATTCGCATACATCTTATTCTCAACGAAGGCTCTTATGATGCCTGCGGTTCCTTCAGGTTTCAAAGTCAATGAACGTTCTCCTTTATCGATAAAGGTATACATTTCCTTATTGACGACATCACTTGAATCGTTTTCCCGATTGAAAACTTCTGTGTGTTCAAACTCAGGCGTTCTGATTTCTTGATAGCCGAAAACATCGGTTAATTGTCTCACCAGGAGTTCTATTCTTTGCCACTTTCTGATTTCACTTCCAAACAAATCTTGTGTTCCTCTAGGAACTTGATAATTCGCCATTTTTCCTCCTTGAAACAAAAAAACGTCCGCTAAGGACGTTTTAAATAAACGCGGTACCACCTTAGTTCACATTGCTGTGCCCTCAACCTATAACGCTGGTCAGCGGTTTTCCCTACTCATTTTCAGGAAAGCTCCTCATGGGTGTCGATCAGATTAAGGCTTAGCGGACTTTTCACCAGCTGTCCGTCTCTAAACAAAGTCTCAATATGATTTCCCAATCGATGGAATTAAAGAAAGTGTATCATAAGCTTGAGCTTGCTTCAAGTTATTTTATACTACGTTCTACACTAAGTACATTAGGTACTTTTCTAAGATTAGCTATGACGACTTTTAGATGTTCAGCATCGTTTACCACTACGGTTACATTGGTAATGGCAGTGATCTTATCATCAAGCACTGATGAATTGATCGAATTCATACCTGCTTTACATTGAGATAAAACAGTAACAAGATCAGAAACTAAGAAAGAACGATCAGTCGCGGTAATGAATAATTTGACATCATATTTACCTTCAGTTACGGTTTCATCCCATATGACATCGATCAAACGTTTTGCCTCATTCTTAATGTTGGGGCAATCCTTACGATGAACTTTGACCCCTTGTCCTTTACTTATGAAACCAACGATCTCATCTCCAGGTACAGGTGAACAACATCCAGCCAACGAAATCATCATAGAATCAACCCCTGCGACTCTTATCCCAGATTTAGATATGGAACGTTTAGCGGGTTGTTTAAATAATTTCTCTAAATTAAAGCCATCCAATATGGAACGTTTAGTGGTCAGCTTCTCCATAACTGCAGCTAAAGAGAGAGATTTGACCGCCAAAGCATAATAGAAGTCATTGTCATTGCTGACTGCGAAGTGACTCAATACGCTATCCAAACGTTTGGAATTGACATATTCTTTCTCGTCGAGATCACGACGTTTAAGCTCATCGATGAACATCTGATGACCTTTGGTGATGAATTCGGCTCGATCTTCGAGTTCTTTATGTTGAAGGAAACCCTTGATCTTACTTCGTGCGTGAGAAGTCTTGACGATCTTGAGCCAATCTTCAGAAGGTCCATTGGATTGTTTAGAGGTCTTGATTTGAACGACATCCCCCGTTTTCAAAACCGTATTTAAAGGTACCATCGTATTATTAACGATGGCGCCTACTGTACTATGACCGATTTCTGTATGGATACGATAGGCAAAATCTAAAGGTGTTGACCCATTAGGCAAATCGATAACACGACCTTTTGGACTCATGACATAGACATTGGCCTCAAAAACATCATGGGTCAAAATGTCCATGTATTCCCCAGCCGATTCAGATTCATCCGTCAACATCCCAAGATCTTTAAACCATCCCAGTTTATCTTCGATTTCTTTTTGTTCCTGAGGTTGAGATCGTTTGACGCCTTCTTTATATCGCCAATGGGCTGCGACCCCTTTTTCAGCGATATCATCCATCATTTCAGTTCTGATTTGGACTTCGAAAATGGAGCCTTCAGGTCCTACGATGGTGGTATGTAAAGATTGATACATATTCATCTTAGGCATTGCGATATAGTCTTTTAATCGACCAGGTATGGGTCGATAATTCGCATGGATATGACCCAATATTTCATAACAATTCAATTCATTCTTCGTAACGATACGGATCGCATTTAGATCTAAGATCTCTTCGAAACGTTTACTCTTGGTGGTCATTTTTTTATAGATACTATAAAGATGTTTAGATCTACCAAAGATCCTAAATTGGATGTTTTGTTGAGTCAAAACTTCGCTGATGTCATGGATCATCGTTTCGACTTGTTTATCGCGTTCGATTTTACGTAATTCTACCATCTGGGCGACTTCATAGTATTTATCTGGATACAGATAAAAGAAGCTTAGATCTTCTAGTTCATTTTTGATTTCACTGATCCCTAATCGATGCGCAATAGGCGCATAGACTTCTAGGGTCTCTGAAGCGATTTTCTTTTGTTTCTCAGGAGACATATACTTAAGCGTACGCATATTATGTAGACGATCGACCAATTTGATCAAGATGACTCTGATATCCTTAGCCATCGCGATAAAGATCTTACGATGATTGACCGCAAGATATTCTTTTTCATCTTTGAATTCAATATTACCGATCTTAGTAACGGATTCTACAAGCGTTGTGACTTCTTCATCGAAAGCTTTAACCATCTCTTCTCGAGGTACACCACAATCTTCTAACACATCATGCAAAAGACCAGCAGTGATTGTTTTAGGACCTACTTTGAGCGTGCTTAAAATCAAGGCAACCTGAATCAAATGATTGATGTAGGGTTCCCCGCTTTTACGTACCTGTCCTTCATGCTTCTCTGTGGCGTAAAGCAACGCCTTTTCGATCAGCAGTATATGGGCAGGATTGGTGATGTAGGTATTGACGCTTTTTAGTAAGGCCTCAACACCTAAATGGTCATAGCGATCGCTCATAGATCCTTTCTATAGAAAAAAGGAGAGTTGTCTCTCCGCTTAGTCGTAATTAATTAAGGAAAAGACCTTGTAGCCTTTTAAGACTTCACGTCCTTTTAACGCATTCAGTTCGATAAGGAAGGCACAACCAACGACGTTACCACCCAACTGTTCAACCAATTTGATGGTGGCTTCGACGGTTCCACCTGTCGCCAAAAGATCATCGACGATCAATACACGTTGACCTGGAGTAATTGCGTCTTTATGGACATGTAGTTCATTCTTACCATATTCTAAGGCATAAGAATAGCTTACTGTTTCTCTAGGAAGCTTGCCTGGTTTTCTAACCGGGACAAAACCGATTTCCAAAGCTGAAGAGACAGGACATCCAAAAATAAAACCTCTTGATTCTGGTCCTACGATAAGATCTGCTTTAACTTTTTTTGCGAATTCGACCATTTGATCCGTAGCGGCTCTAAATACTTTCCCATTGGCCATTAAAGGGGTGATGTCTCTAAATAGGATCCCTTCGATTGGGAAATTCGGAATGTCTGCGATGTATTTTTTGAAGTCCATGTTTTTTCCTCACACTCACCTATTATAGTCAAAAGGAACTCATAAAACAAGCCTATAACCAAGACTCTGCTACAATACTGAATCCTGTTTTACCTCTAAAGGTGTTTAAACTTAATCGACCTGTTAAATGAAGGACTTTTGACTCAAATTGGGTCTCATCACAATTATTGAAACATAAGACATCGATGAGGCTTCCTTTAACGTCTACTTGCCACTTATGGCCATTTTTAAGACCACCAGAGCTTAAAACTAAGGCATCCTCTATTTCTACTTCAGGTAATTCAAATCCTTGCCCAAAGGGCTTAAAATCCATTAGACGAGTATAGCTCTCTATGTTGATAAGATCTGGATCAAAGACTAAAGTCATTCTTTCAGATGAGCTCAAATCTAGATGATCAGTAGAGGCATATACACTTGATTTAAACGCATCATATTGATCTTCAGCGATCTCTATACCAGCCGCTAAAGCATGTCCTCCATATCTCATCGTATGGACCATAGCGTCTTTTAAGAGATCTCTTAGATCAGTTCCTAAAGGCGCTCTTATGCTTCCTTTATAGGATCCATCTTTATGAGCCAAAACGATGACGGGTTTATTGGTCTTACGCACCAATTGACCCGCAGTGATCCCAACGATGCCTTCATGGAAATCTGGATCATCGATGATGATGACTGCATGAGGATCAACCAAAGCACTTTTTGTTTTAGCCATCATCGAAGTATTGACTGTTTTTCTTTTCTCATTGATGACTTTGATTTGTTGAGCTTTAAGTAAGATCTGAAAACGATCTTCACTGCAGAAGTATTCAACCAAGGCATTGACACTTAATTCATCGTTCATACGTCCTATCGCATTGATTTTAGGGATGATTTGAAAAGCGACGCCCAATTCATCTAAGGCTTCAGGTTTATCACTTAAGGATATAATACTTGGATAATTGTTTTGATTGAGTAATACTAATCCCTGTTTAACCAAGCTTCGATTATAGCCCCATAGATCCATCACATCCGCGATGGTTGCGATGGCCGCTAAAGTACAAAGATAATCGTTTTGTTTAAGATGGGTAGAAAGCATATACGCTAAGGCACTTCCACAACTATTTTTATAATTTGATTCAAGATAATTAGGATGGATCAAGATCGTACAAGGAACATCCTTTGTGATCTCATGATGATCCAAGATGATCGAATCCACCTTGGCTTCGTTGAGTTTATCAAGTGCATCGAAAGCGCTGACCCCATTATCGACGATCAAAAATAAGGTATATCCTTTTTTAAGGGCTAAGTCTACCGTTTTAGGACTTAAGCCATAGCCTTCCTCAAAACGATGAGGAATATAATATCCAACTTGAGCCCCTAAATCTCTTAGTGTTTTAACTAAAATCGATGTGGAACATACCCCATCCGCATCATAATCACCACATATCATGATTTTTTCTTTGTTTTGTAGTGCTTTAAGTATTCTATCCTTCGCCAATAAAAACAAATGATGAGAAGAAGGTTCGATAGATATGGGACTTAAAAGTTGATCAAGTTGATCATCATCAAGTTGATTCGCATAACAAATCTCAGCCAATAAAGCTTCATTCATTTTTTCTTTATAATGTGTCTTTGAAATCATAAATTTAGTTTAGCATAAAAAAAGAACAGCAATGCTGTTCTTAATCACCTTAATCGTTGATACCCATGATGGTTAATTCATCGATGTCTTCTTTTTTACGTTTTTTATGCGTGATTTCTTTCTTAGGTTTACGATAGTAACGGATGTTTACCCATAACTGGGCAGCAATGAAGATCGAGGAATAAGCCCCAGCCATCAAGCCAATAAACATAGCGAAGTTAAATGTAAAGATAGCTTTGGATCCCATGATCAACAAGAATACCATTGGAATCAAAGTGGTCGTTGTATTCCATAAAGAACGCAATACAACGCCACTTAAGGCATCATTGACGATCTTCTTATAATCATCTTTGGTGTATTGATTTTTATTCGCATTGTGTAAGGTTTCTCTGATACGGTCGAAGATAACGATGGTATCATCTACAGAATACCCGATGATGGCCAAGATGACCGCAATCAGTTCAGTTGTAACGTCTAATCTAAATATAGCGAAGATCGATAAGACAATGAATACGTCATGCAGCAAAGCAACGATGGTCGCAATACCATAATCCCATTCAAATCTTAAGGATACAAACACCAACATCAAAATCCAAGCGATCAAGGAAGCCAAGATGGCGTTCTTAACCAATTCATTCCCAATCAAAGGCGTAACAACGCTTTCATTGATTTCTTGACCATACTTTGTCTTCATCGTGGTCCCAATCAAATCTAGTTTTTCACGAGTGAGCGCTTCTGTCGTTGTAACATAAGCCATTTTCGTTCCAGAGAGCTGGACATTGAAGCTATTCAATCCTAATGCCTCAAAATCAGATTTAATTTGAGTTTCACTCAAGACAACATTTGAATTGACAGTAATTTTTGTTCCAGAAGCAAAATCGATTCCTAAATTCATAGCTCCTTTTCCAATGGCTAAATTATAGCCAGCAGAAGCAAAGCCTAAGAATAGAATTGTAAATGATCCAATAATGAAAGGTTTGGCTGCTTTGACGAAATCAAATCCCGCAAAAGGTCCAAAATAACGTTGTTCTTCACCTTTAGTAACATCAGGAATATGTTTCATCTTAACTTTAAACCAAGTTTTCTTATCATCCAGATAGCCTGAGTTGACAAGTAAACCCATAATGAATTTTACGAAGAAGACGTTGATGATGATCGTAACCATAATGGTAACCATCAACATGGTAGAGAATCCTTTAACAGGTCCCGTCCCAAAGATATACATGATAACTGCAGCGATAAACGTTGTCGATTGAGAATCTACGATGGTTACCCATGATAGATTATGTCCTTCAACGAAGGATTTCTTGACCGAACGACCTAGATACAATTCATCTCGAATACGTTCAAAGGTCAAGATATTCGCATCTACCGTCATCCCTACCCCCATAACCAAGGCAGCGATACCAGGTAAGGTATATACTCCACCAATAGAGTTATAGATGAATATTACGATGAAGACATATAGAACAAGCATCAATGCTGATAAGATACCAGGCAAGGCATACATCACAATCATAAACAAAGCTACGCCTAAGACCCCTAAGATCCCAGCGAAAGCTGTTGTTTTAAATGAATCGATCCCGAATTCAGCACTGACTTCATTGGAGTAAAGTTCAGTCATTTTAACTGGTAATGAACCAGAGTTAATTAAATTAGACAATTGACGTGCATAAGCTTCTGTAAATGAACCCTGAATAACCGCATCACCTGCAATAGCAGCTTTTACTGAAGCCGCAGAAATAAACTTAGGTTCGGCTTTGTCTTTTTCTACTTCATAACTATCTGTCTTAGAATCATAATCCAACCATGTGACCATGGTATTATCAGCCATCGCTGCAACTGCAGCAGTGATTTCTTTAAATTTAGTTTTGTCTTTGATCTTTAAAGAGACGACAACTACGCCGTTTTCATACGCTAAAGAAGCACCACCTTCTTCAAGGATGGTCGCATCCGCCAATAGTTTATCATTGACATCTCTAAAGGTTAAGTTCGCCGTCGTTGAAATCAACTTACGTGCTTCATCTTGATTGGTGATCCCAGCCAATTGAATACGAATACGATTATCACCTTCGATGATGATATCTGGTTCATTGACCCCAATGATATCTACGCGTTTACGAATACTCGCAACGACTGCAGTGATGTCTGGTATAGTACCACCATCGACCAAGGGACTAACTTCATAGACGATTTCAAAACCGCCTTGTAAGTCAAGACCTAAAGTCATATTATCGGCGGTATCTTTTGCGAAGAAACCTACCAACAATAAGACTGCCATTACGGTCATCGTAAAGATAACCAATCTACTCTTTTTTCTGTTCATACCCTATCCTCCGAATAATGTGGAAAAATCATTTAATGTTTGATGTCTACTTTCAATAATTGACTGAGTTGATAGATAACTAACAATCTCTTCAGCTTTTAAGCTCATGATGTCGTTTATGATCTGATGAATATGCTTTGGATGACCTTCAGACCACTTGATTTTCCATAAGGCATTCTCAAATTGCTCATAACTTAAATGTGGGAGTGCTTCACTTTGAATCATTCCCAAGCGTAAAGTCATAGTAAGCTTAATCTGAGTTGAAAATCCGTCGTCTAGAGGCATAAGTTCACCAGGTCGCTGTATTATTATAAGTCATTCTTCACAATAATAAAAGCGAAATTAAATAAAGCTAAAGTTTATGGACCAAATCCTTGAAGATTCGTCCTCGTTGCTCATAGTTATCGAATTGATCATAGCTTGCACAGGCAGGTGAGAACAGGACTACATCCCCTTCTATAGCCAATGAATAAGCCAATTGAGTCGCTTGTGTTAGATTGTCTAAAACGATGGCATTAGGATAAAGTGCTTTTAGTTGAAACTTTGTTTCGCCATACACAATCATCTTCTTAACTTGTCCTAATAGTGGAATCAAAGCATCAAAACCTGTCTTTTTATCATAGCCTCCTGCCAATAAGATGACTGGATGCTTAAATGCTTTAAGCGCAACTACCGTAGCTTCCGCATTCGTACCTTTTGAATCATTGTAATATTTGACTTTATTGACTTCTCTTACGAACTCAATACGATGTTCTACACCAGCGAAGTTTCTAATGCCTTCTTGGATCTGTGAAACACTTACACCCATCTTATACGCCATCGCTGCAGCTACCATCGCATTCTGGACATTATGCAACCCTACAAGATGTAGATCACTTAAATCAAAGAGTTTATCATCCCATAACCAGATGGCTTCATCCTTAAGATAAAGATCTGCTTTCATTTCTAAAGAAAATTCTATGACTTTACATGGACAGTTTTGAGTATACTGGACCACATTTTGATCATCAAGATTTCTTAAGAACCAATCTTCTCCACTTTGATTCTTATACACCAAGGTCTTCGTTGTGTAATAATCATCCACATCTTTAAATACATCCAAATGATCAGGGGTAAGATTCATAATGACGCTTACTAAAGGATGAAAATGAGGGGTTCCTAATAATTGAAAGGCAGCTATCTCTAAAGCTACGCTAAGTTTTTCTTCAGGATAATCAACAACGAGATCACTTAAAGCGGTCCCTATATTCCCATAAGCCCCATTATGAGGATGGAGTTGTTTCAATAAGGCTCCTAATAGAGCCGTAGTGGTGGTTTTCCCATTGGTTCCGGTAATCGCCCCATAGGAATAATCTACCAATGACGAGGCATACTCGATCTCATTGATGATGGGGATCTTCCTATCTGTAAATCCTTTTAAAAAGGTTAAAGTGTGAGGTATACCTGGATTCTTAATGACCAAATCAAAATTCTCATCCCATAAGGATAAAGGATGAGACCCTTCAATCACAGTAAGTTTAGGATCACTAAAGTTTAAAGGTGGATTTATACTTTGTCCATCGTTTAATACCACAGTATGATTTTGTGTAAGAAGAAGCTTCGTGACCGCTATACCACTTCTCGCAGCTCCTAGTACCAATACCTTCATCATTGGGCTCCTATGATTAAACCAAGAATCGTAAACAGGATCCCTACGATCCAAAACATAGTAACGACTCTGGTCTCTTTCCAACCACTTAAGGTAAATGCGTAATGAATAGGTGTATATTTAAACACTCTACGTTTAAAGAGTTTCACTGAACCGATCTGAATCATAACACATAAGGTTTCAATCACAAATACAGCTCCAAAAATAATCAATAAGAATTCCTGTTTGATGACCAACGCGATCACAGCGAGCAGTGCACCTAAAGCCAATGATCCTGTATCTCCCATAATGATTTTTGCGGGATGAATATTATAGACAAGATAGGCCGCTAATGAGCCCACTACCATCAAGATAAAGTTCGATAACCAATAAAGATTCATCGAATAAGTCAAAGCAAAGAAACCAAACAAGGCAATGAGTACTGTACCACCGGCTAATCCATCCATCCCATCGGTGATGTTGACCCCATTACTGGCCCCTGTAAACATGATGAAGACAAGAACAACATATAACCATCTTAGGTTGATTGGGTTCGCTAGAAAAGGTATTATTACAGAATTATTCGCAAATGAATGATAGATGAGATACACAATGATCGCAAGAATCAATTGAGCTAGAAATTTATGGGATGGCTTTAATCCTGCATTATTCTTCTCTACGACGATCTTATAATCATCCCAAAAACCAATAAGTCCATACCCTAAATAAGTAAGATAGACAACTCCCATTTTAAGATCCATAAAAGATTTGGGTTGTAAGATTAGGGCTATGATCAAAGGGATCAAAACAAATAAAATACCACCCATCGTAGGTGTCTTTTTCTTAGATTTGAATTGTTCTAAAGAATATTCGGATACGCTTTGATGCGTATTTAAATGATCCATCTGCTTAATAAAGCTAGGATATACGATAACGGTAACAATAAAGCTTATAAAGAGTGAAATAATGTTCATAATGAAAATATTATAGCATTAAACTAATGAGTGAGTACGATAAACGTGACCGTTTGATCAGTTAATAATGTGCCTGGTAAAACAGATTGTGAACTCACAAATCCTTCCCCATCGATGGAGACAGTTTGATTTGCGAGTCTAAAATAAGCAAGGACATCTTTCTTACTCCACCCTATCATGTCTGGCATAATAATGTCTTGATAAGAACTTAAGAAAATCAAACGTTGAGTACTTAAAATCATCGTATTTGGTTCAGGATATTGATTGATGATGCTTAACCCATTACCGATGAAGGTGATCGGATTGGTTTTATTTCGTAAGAAATCGGAAACGAAAGAAGTTGAATGATTTAAAAAACTTGGGATTTCATAGGAAGAAACAAGTTCCTCATCTACAGGTGTATGATCGATCGTATAAAATTCTATCGTCTTTATTATTTCTTTAATTTGTCTACTTTGTTCAGCACTTTGTAAGATAGTAGGACTTCTAAAAGCGTAATAAAGCATGATTTCAGGATCATCATAAGGTAAACCTATGATGACAGAATAAATGAATTCATCATTAGAATACGCTCCATCTACAACCAACTGAGCTGTTCCTGACTTACAAAAGATATCGATCGAATCCATTTGATAACGATGACAAGATCCTACATCTGATGTGACTGTGAGATGCATTAAATCAACAAGTGTTGTTGCTGTTGATGAAGAGATGGGTCGATCAACAATGCTTGGCTCATTTTGAACCAAAACTTCATTGGTATCCGTATTGATGATACGATCTATCACATAAGGTTTCATCATCTCACCATGATTCATGATCGCTGTATAGGCTTGTACAAGTTGAAGCATGTTTACTGAGATCCCTTGTCCAAAACCAACATGCAATAAATCAGATGTTGTATTGATTGTTGCTGTCGCTATGCTTTCAGGTTGAATATCCGAGTTTACAGCTTCAAAAAATTGAAAATCGTTTAGATATTTCTTATAGATTTCTGGATCTAATACCGTAGTTAATAATGATGCGATCCCAACGTTAGATGACACCGCATATCCCGTATTATAATCAATAAGACCCCAATTCTTCTTATTCACATTGTTGATGATTCCAATTTGACCTTTAGCTGATTTTAGTCGAGATAATTTTCCATTCTCATACCCATAGATAAATGGAGCAGAATCAAAGAGGTCTGTTCCGATATAAACGCCTTCTTCGATGGCGGCCGCATATGTGAAGGTCTTCATCGTTGATCCTGGCTCATAGGTCATTTGTGATCCGAAAGCCATGAAATTGGTTGTATCGACATTATTTAAATCAAAATTTTGATTTTGTGCGAAAGCAAGGATCTTACCTGTTTTGATCTCAAGGATGGTACCCCAGGTTTGAGTCGCATTATACGCAAGTTCAGTTTCACTCATCGTAAGTTCAAGTTGATCTTGAAGTGTTCTATCTAAAGTCAAAATCACAGAATTCCCATTGATCGAAGGTGTAATCGTTTGCTTAGAACCAGGTAATACATACCCTTGGGCATCTACAGTAGATACTTGGTGACCATTGATACCTTTAAGTCTATCATTGATACTAGACTCTAATCCCATTCTACCTAAGAGATCAGGTTCTATTGTATTTTCATCATCATTCGCAAATCCAAGAAGATAAGCTGCGAAAGAGTCTAAAGGATAGGTTCTTTTTTGAGTCTCTAGAAATCCTAATCCTGGTAAATTTAAAGCTTCAATATCACTTCTTTCACTCGCACTTAAATGACGTCCTATCGAGCCAAATTCTGTTTGATATTCTGCTTGATTAAGACGATCCAGTAGATAAGCTTTATCAGTATCTAGTACTTCAGCTAATTTTTGAGCCGTGAGTTCAAAATCGGAAACATAGGCTTGATGACCATCGATGGCTGGTCGAGAAGGATCAACGATGGCGTATAGAGTATAACTGACCACATCTTCAGCTAAAATATTCATATCTTTATCATAAATGGTTCCACGATGAGCATTGATCACATTGGTGGATTGATTGATGTTGTTGCTGTAATCATGTAAATCCGTTTGACTTAAGTAGTGATAACCTACAATACTGACACTAAAAAGATTGGCCAGTATCAATGCTGTAACCCATCCCATAATACTGAAGCTAAAAAGAAGCATAAGCTTGCTTCTGTTTAACATCTATTCACCTGTGCTAAATTCGATGACATTATTCCCGTTAAGGCTTAATCCAGCTTCTTTAGCGATGGCCATAACTCTTTCAAAATCACTTAAACGTTGGATCTCTTTAGAAAGATTCTTATTTTGGGTTTCTGATTGAGCCAATTGAGCTGATTTGTTTTGGAGTTGTACACTTAAAGATACATTGATCGAACGCAAGACAATACTCGTAAAGAAATACATCATTAAAACAAAACTAAAAACCAAAATTGCCACACCTTGGATTTTGATTCTTCTTTTTGTTCTCTTGATGCGAATTGCCATGTGTTAAACCTTTCTTAAGATTCTTAGTTTTGCGGAATGAGCGCGAGGATTTTCAAGTAATTCTGTTTCGTTTGCACGAGAATGCTTTTTATCAATGAGTTCGTAATCAGCTTTTGGAGTACCGAGTACTGGAAGCTTAGAGGGGACATTTACCCTAGACATTTCTGCGAATACTTTTTTTACGATACGATCTTCTAAGGAATGAAATGTTATAACAGCCAATCTTCCATCATGATTAAGCAAGGAGATCGCATCTCTTAGTGTTCCTTCTAAGATGGATAATTCTTGATTTACTTCTATTCTTAATGCTTGGAAGACTTGTTTAGCGGGATGTCCTTTTTGAGAGAGAACTTTTGAAGGTAAGGCTGATTTGATCACATTGACCAATTGGAAGGTTGTTTCGATAGGAGAAAGAATCCTTTGTTTTTCGATCGCACGGGCGATTTGTTTAGCGTAAGGTTCTTCTCCATAACTCAAGAGGATTTGAACTAATCTTTCATAAGGATAGCTATTGACCACATAGAAGGCATCAATGGCTTGTCTACGATCCATACGCATGTCTAGTCGAGCGTCATATCGATAACTGAAGCCACGCTGTGGATCATCGAATTGAGGTGAAGAAACTCCAAGATCCATCAATATCCCATCAACGGATGAGATTGTGAGATCATTCATGATGCTTTTGATGTTTCGAAAGTTATCATGAACCAAAGTAATTTTTTCTGAATATGACTTAAGATTCTCAGAAGCTTCTTTGATGGCTTGTTCATCTTGATCTAAACCAATGAGTTTTCCTGATGTCAAGAGAGCTAAGATGCCTAGACTATGGCCACCTCTACCCAAAGTACAATCGACGTAGATCCCATGAGGTTTGATGTTGAGTCCTTCTAGGGACTGATGATATAAGACTGGGATATGTTGGGTCATTATTTGATGAACTCGGTCAATTCTTCAGCGACACTTTCGAAAGCACCACTGGCTTCTTCTGAGTAAGCTTTCCAACGATTCACTGACCATATTTCCACATGATCGGCGACACCCAACACAACACATTCTTTGACGATGGCTGCCTCATCCATCAAGTTTTGCGGGATCAAGATACGACCTGCCCCATCAACTTCACATTCAGCGGCTTTTGAGGTCACCATATGGATATACATACGAGATTCTTTTTTAGTGTTTGGTAGTTTATAGAGCTGTTCGATGATACGTTCCCATTGTTTAGGGGTATAAACCGTAATACATCCATCCAAACCCTTAGTTAAAATCAGAAGACTGCCCAACTCATCTCTAAAACGAGCTGGAACGATGATTCTGCCTTTACTATCGGTGTTGTGTCTGTATTCACCCATGAACATATGCTGTACTCTCCCACTTTCTACCACTATCTGACACTATCTACCACCATTATACCCCTATTGGACAAAAATAAAAGAGATTTTAACATTTTTCGTTAAAATCTCTATTGTTTATGATAATTTAGTTGAATAACCAGATAAGAACTCCTAATAAACGATCTGCCCAATCCCTTTCATAGTGTTTAGCCCCATCTATAATCTCTCTTTTAAGTTCATTATGGGGTAGTTCATTCAAGGCATTTCCTATGGTTTCATGAGAATTCAGATAACCTTGGTTGATGACAGGATCATCTGATTCAACACTTCCAGTATCCATATAGAACTTTGGTAAAACTTTTTTGAACTGATGGATTCTTTCTAGAAGTGGCTCTTCAGAAAACCACCAGGCATTGGATAAACCGAAGGCTCCATTCAATTGTTCAGGATAACTTAAGAGTGCAGCTAGTGTTATGATGCCACCCATCGAACTACCACCCATATAGACTTGTGATGTTGGATATTTCTCTTGATAATGAGGCAAGACTTCATTCATAAGATAACTAAGATAAAGATCCCCTTTTCCGCCACAGGGTCTATCTAGTCCTTCCTCAAGAAAACTTTCCCTTATGAAAGGACTATATTCATCTAAGCGGCCTTCCATAGTCCCTGTATTACTGATACCTAGAACTCTTAATCGTGGACAGCTTGGATCATTAAGGGTCTCTATAAAGCCCCAGGATGCCCCATAGGCTGCTTTAGAATCATCAAATAGATTCTGTCCATCATGCATGATCAGTAAAGGACCAGTCTCATCATCCTTTAGATTAGAGAAAAAATAGAAAGTAACCTTTCTATTTAGTGTCTCACTGAATTTTGAGTACGTTCTATACGGTTGCTTGTTTCTCATAAAAAAAAGCGAAAACTCGCTTATTTACTGAGACCTTCATAATGTCCGCAATTAGCACACACATGATGGGGAGCTTTATACTCGCCGCAAGATGGGCATTTTACCAAACTTGGGACCGCCAGTTTATAATGCGTTCTGCGTTTTGCTTTTCTTGTTTTGGAAACTCGTCTCTGTTGAACAGCCATGAATCACACCTCCTACTCACCGTGTTGTTTAAAAGCTTTAAAAATTTCTAATCGGGGGTCTGTTTCAGAGTTCTTGGATTTCTGATAATCCTCTTCTGACAGCACTTCCCAACCATCCCCTTTAGGATACGACTTTAATCCGGGTTTGACAAGCGTTATGGGTTTTTCAAGCACTATGGCATTGAGTATCCCTTCAGTTAGATCTAATCCTTCTTTTGGAATCACGAAGACATCGGGGTCATCTTCTTCGTTGAATCCATAAACCAAATCTGCGGTCGTAGAGAACGCATAATCAACATCTTCTAAGGTAATCGCACAAGGCACGATCATGGTGCCGGTGATATTAAGCTGAGCTAAGATGTGATTGTTGTCTTTCTCATAAAGAAGCGTCCCACGCACATGGATCTTCTCCAAGCGACGTATGCCTGTAATGGCTGGGATTTCTGGAAAGCTGATTTCAGAATCGAAATCAAGTTCTTGTTCTTTTAGAGTGAACAACTCATGTTTCGTCCATTTCACAGATTCACCTAAAGTGTCAACGTTGATATTATAGGCAATAAGCGAAGTAAAGTCAAACATTAGTTGACGCAATTCTAAGCTCTCTATAAGACATTTTTACTTGTAGTGCTTTAGGAATATGATACAGTAGATTCATGAGTAAAATCGCTGGTATCGTTGTCGAATATAACCCCTTCCATAACGGGCATCTTTATCACCTTCAAAAAACAAAAGAATTGACTCAATGCGATCTTTTGATCGCAGTCATGTCTGGTAACTTCGTTCAACGAGGTGAACCTGCCATCATCGATAAATGGACTCGTACTCAAGCTGCTTTGGATGCAGGAGTAGATCTTGTCATCGAGTTACCTTTTGCCTTTGTTGTTCAAAGTGCATCTCAGTTTGCGAAAGCTGCAGTTACTTTACTCAACTTAGCGAAATGTGATGTCTTAGTCTTTGGATCAGAATCAAATGATATAGAAACACTTCAAGTGATGGCGGATTGTCCCATCAACGTAGATGCCATCAAAGAGAATCTTAAGTTAGGTTATGGTTATCCAAAATCTTACGGTATGGTCCAAGGAGCTTACCCACCTAATGATATCTTAGGGATTGCGTATCTAAAGGCCATTAAAGATACATCGATGAGTGCTTTATGTATCCAAAGAACCAATGATTATCATGGGGAAGCCATCGATCAAGAAATCGCCAGTGCGACCGCCATACGAAAAGCATTATTAAGCCATCAAGATGTCTCCCATTCTACCCCAATGAGCACTGTTTTAAACCAATCATCATTGATAGAGTTTGGGATGTATTATCCCTACCTTAGACTTAAACTATTGACCACCCCAAAAGAACAATTGGTCAACTTATTTATGATGGAAGAAGGCATGGAGAATCATCTGTTTAAAATGGCGAGTCTCTATGATGATTTTGAGACATTCATTCAAAATGCAGTTTCAAAACGTTATACCAGAGCTCGTATCCAAAGAACCTTAGCTCATCTTCTGGTTCATACTTTGAAAACAGACATTAAAAGATTACCAACTTTAGATACTTGTCGTATCTTGGGTTTCAATGAGAAAGGCAGAGC
>CAIXIN010000132.1 GCA_903919545.1 uncultured bacterium
CGCAAACCAACAGAAGAATAGGATAATGGTCCCAATGATCGCCATTGGGATATCATGACCAGGGAAAGCACGTGCTGTCCCATCTTTTTTAAACTTCGCAATACGAGGCCCAATAACGATGGCTCCCGCTAAGGCAATCATTCCACCCATCGTATGAACGACCGCAGAACCAGCGAAATCGACGACCCCATGACCTATCCCAAAGGTTTTCCCTAAGGTAGATAACCATCCTCCACCCCAAACCCAGTTCGCAAATAAAGGATATAGAAACATAGAAATAAAGAAGGAAGTAATGATGATGGCGGAATACTTTACTCGTTCAGCCATCGCCCCAGTAGGTATCGTAACGGTCGTATCCATAAAGACCATCTGAAAGAAAAACAAGGCATAGATTCCCGCATCATAGGTCCCAACCAAACCAAAGCCTTTATACCCTAAGATGCCTCCTAAACCAGGTATCTTTAATAAGGCATTTAAAGCACTTCCTCCTGAACCTAAAGTCGCAGCTCCTCCTGATCCTCCCATTTGAAGGGCGAATCCTATCAAGAAGTAACCTATGGCTCCAACCAAGAACACCATAAAGTTCATCGTCATCGTATGAGCGGCATTCTTCGCTCGAGTAAAGCCTGTCTCAACCATCGCAAAACCCGCTTGAAAGAAGAAGACCATAAATCCACAGATCATGACCCATACATAATTGGATCCCATAAAACCTTTATTGGCGATCTCAGCGATATCATCTAAGGTACTATTGCCTGCGGGAGTAGTATAACTGGCTCCTGTAGGATCTACCGCAGAAGAATCCCCATGGAAGAGATAAGATAAAGCCAAGACAGCGATGGTTGCTGCCGCAAACAATAATAAACCAGTTTTGAATTTTCTCGATAATATCATAGGATCACCTCAAGTGATAGAGAACTAAGATTCTCTAAGGGTCTTATGATTTGAAAAATGGAAGAAGTGGTTTTTTGAAGAGATCTGCTTGATCTATTCAAATGGCGTTTGGTGTTAGACATGGTAGGCTCCTTTCAGTGTGATGAATACTCGATGAGGCATAATCCAGCTCAACTTCAATTCATAAAAAAACAGTCTAAATCCTTTTGGGACGAAGACTGTTGAGCTCCGCGGTACCACCCGTCTTACCTGATTAAGGTCACTTGTTTGGGTTCTAATAAACCCTCGTTCGATAACGGGAACACCCGATCCACTCTACTTTTCTTCAAGCGACACTCATAGGGGTTATAGCTTTCAAGGTTCCGATTGGCTTACACCAGTCCCAACTCGCTTATGCGGATGACTTGAATCTACCTGTCCTAATCAACGTTTGAAAGTAGTTTAAATGTAAAAATAGAAAATGTAAACAATAAATGAAAAATAAATGAATAAAATGTAAATAAAAACAGAAAAAATAGAATAAAGTAAAAAAATATGTGAATAAACGAGAAAATAAATCAATTAAGGCAGTAATTATCAAAATTTATTTTGTTTTTTTAGATTAAAAGACAAGATGTGAAATAAGGGGGACTCTTAGATTAAGCAGATAATTGTGAGTATAATATAAACGGAGAATTCAACAAGACATGCCTTCAAATAAGATCAAACTTTATCAAGAACCACACAAAATCATTTCCTATTGGATCCATCAACCCTTCATTGTCTCGATGATCGTAATTTTTGGTTTGGCCTTCAATATTCTCATGCCTTGGGGTGCAGTTAGCTTAGGAAAATTGATGGATACGATCTTGATCTCATCAGGACCAACCCCCATCATACAGGCTGTCATTTACTATCTTGAAGTCATCTTGTTTATACAAGTACTACGTTTCATAAAGCGTTTCTATATTCGACGTTTTGCGAATCGAACTTTAGCGTCGATGAGATCTCATGTCTTCAACTCAGTCTTGTCCCAACCTTTCTCATCTTTTCTTACTACAGATCCAGGTAACTTTCTAAGTAGAATCATAGGAGATGTGGACGCCTGTGTTGAAGGGATGCGTAAATTTACGACTGAACTTTTTGATACAGGAGTATTGATGACGGCCTATGTCGTAACGATGATAAGTTTTGATTTGACCATAGGTTTAGTTTCGATCTTATTTATCCCTGTAGCGATGTTGATCGCTGAGAAGTTAAAAAAGGTCATCGTTAAAGCATCTTCGTCTTATCGTCAACAGAATGCTGTCGTAACCTCATTGACGATAGAAGCCAGTGAAAATGCGCTTCTTTATCGTATCAGTGGGGTAGATCCTGTTATTGAGAAAGCTTACGATGATGCTTTACTGGATCTTCAAAAGAAAGCCATAAACGCTAATGTCTTAGAGAATTCGATGCAACCTCTTTATAATGCAATCTCTATGACAGGGGTTATCTTTGTATTTCTATTAGGTGGAAATAAAGTGATCCAAGGGGAATGGACAATTGGAAGCTTCACTGCCTTCTATGTGATCTTTACAGCCATGTCTTTAAAATCATCTAAAGCTGCCAAGCTTTTCAATAGTGTTCAAAAATCATCCGTATCTTGGGCAAGAATCAAACCTTATATGAAACCTTATCATGAACTCTTTGATTCTAAAGCAGCTCATGAAAAAGAACTTAGTTTAGAGATAAAGGATCTCTCCTTTAGTTATGGGGACGCTTTGATTTTAAAAGACATCAATCTAAAGTTAAAGAGTGGTCAGATCTGTGGGATCACAGGTCCTATTGCGAGTGGTAAAAGCACCTTATTAAGTGTATTGACGGGTCTATTGCCTTATCAAGGAAGCATCTTGATCAATGGGAAAGAATTAAGAGAGATGGATCCTGAAGAACGAAGTTCTTGGATTGCGTATTTACCTCAAAGAGCTCAATTGTTTGGGGAAAGTCTCGTGGATAATATTACCTGGGAAAGTGGAGGAGACATCGATGAGGTCTTAGAATTGACCCAACTCAAAGATGAAGTCAAAGCCATGACCCTTCAAAAAGAAACCTCTGCGGGTAATCTTGGATCTCGTTTGTCAGGAGGACAGAAAGCTCGTGTTGCATTATCAAGGGCCCTGTTTTCTCAACGTCGATTACTATTACTAGATGATCCTTTTGCCTCTGTAGATATCGCCACTGAACAAAAGATCATCAAGGCATTAAAAGAGACCTATCCTGAAACGATCATTTTATTGGTGTCTCATCGAGTGGCGATGTTTAGTCAATTTGATCAAGTGCTGTTTTTAGAAGCTAAAGGTAAAGCGATAAGTGGAAGTTTTGATGAATTAATCGAAAAATCAGAACTCTATAGAAACATCATCGAACTTCAAGAAAGTGAGATCGACGATGAAAACTAAGACCGTAAAATCAATCGTTCTATCGACACTAATTAAACATAAAAGCTTAAGTATTGCCTTGATCGCTTGTGCGATCACTGTGGTCTTGAGTGGTCTTATTCCGCCTTTACTCCTTAAGCAAGTCATCGATCAGAATTTAGTTAAAGGAAGTTTAGATGGGTTAATGACTTTGACGATGATTTATGTCGTCGTGCTTTATGGGATTGGATTGGCTGATTTCTTAAAGGGACTGGTATTGACTCAACTGGGTCAAAAAATCATAACTCAACTCAGAAGCCAAAGTATGGCTAAGATGCATAGACTGGATCCTTCATACTTTACCGAAACCATAGAAGGGGAAACAGTTTCTAGAATCATCAATGATACGGAAGCAGTAGATGTCTTGTTTACAGGAGGCA
>CAIXIN010000133.1 GCA_903919545.1 uncultured bacterium
CAAAAGAAGGCAGACTTACAGGTTAGACTGAAGTTAATGGCTTACGATGGATTCCCAGAGGTAAAAGAACTGAGTGGGGGAAAATATCTCTATGTAAGAAAACGGATTGGAAGCCGATTGACTTCCACGTATGTTGACGTTTACTCATTAGATCTTTATGATCTGTTGCTAAGGAATGCTAAGGAATCAAAAGAACTAAGAAAGCAAATTCGACATATAGATAAAGATTTGGCAATACTTGGATACCAGAAGAGTGATTTATCTCCAAGAGTCGTAATGAATATAGATTTTGCTCGATCGAACTTAAAGGAATTTATTTATGATCAAGCAGTTTTGGAAGGAATAGCTACTTCTTTTCCACAAACAGAAGAAATAATCGACAATGGTAGAGTTGTTGGAGTAACAGCATCTGATGTTCAGAAGATTCTAAATCTCAAACATGCATGGGAATTTATCCTAGATTCAGACGTGCTTCAATTCAGTAGTAATTATGAAGTTCTCTGCCATATTGCACAATTGATCAACGAAGGTTTCTTTACAGATGGTGGAAGAATAAGAGCGGTTCCGGTAACGATTGGTGGCAGTTCTTATAAACCACCATTACCCATTGAATCAGTTGTAAAGGAGCAAATCAACCTCATACTAAACAGTAATGACACTGTTCTGGATCGAGCCATAAAATTGTGCTTGTTTACTATGAAAACACAAGTGTTTAAAGATGGAAATAAGCGAAGTGCTATCCTATTCGCAAACCATCTCTTGATTTCGCATGGTGAGGGTTTAATTGTTGTGCCTGAAAAGAACACGAATGAGTTTAAGAAATTGTTGATTGCATATTATGAAGGGTCAAACGAATCTGAGATTATGGAATTCTTTAGATCCTTGAGTTGGAGACAATTTTAAGTTACTTTTATAGAAGAAGGTTACTTCGGAAATAGGCGCAAAAAAATAAATATGACTTATAAAAGTACATGAAAACAACACAGAGAAAAGACCAACACGCCTCACTTTCATCTCATATGATATATAACTAAATGCAAATATTTCTATTGAGCTAGTTTAAAGATTGCAATAATATCTTCTTTTGTAAGCTTTACAAATGATCCCATTGTTGAGGTGTCATTATTAGTTGCTTTGTTGGCCATTTCCTCAAACCGATTATCATTGATTCCAGCTTCAGATAACCTAATTGGCATACCTACTTTTTTGAAAAAATCTTCAGTTGCTTTGATACCTTTTAGTGCAGTTGCTTCAAGATCCATAGCATTGACTTCGATATCAAATACACGGTTAGCGTATTGGGCAAATCTAGGGACATTTGTTTTATAAACATATTTCATCCATGCAGGGAAAATAATACTTAAACCTGCTCCATGAGCAATGTCGTAAATACCACTTAGTTCATGTTCAATTCCATGAGAAGCCCAATCCGCTTGCCTACCAGTACCAACAAGGTCATTGTGAGCTAATGTTCCAGCCCACATAATCTCAGCTCTGACATCATAGTTTTTTGGCTGATCCTTCAAAGTGGGAGCTTGAGTTACAATTGTCTTCATAATTGCTTCTGAGAGGCGATCAGTTAAGTCAACATGTGTCGTGTTAGTAAAATATCGTTCTAATACATGCGCCATCATATCGGAAACGCCACAACCTGTTTGATAATCAGGCAAAGTATATGTAAGTTCTGGGTTAAGTAACGAAAAAACTGGTCTTAAATTATCATGACCGATGTCTCTTTTCCACCAACCATCTTCATTTGTCACAACTGACCCACCACTTGATTCACTTCCGGCAGCTGGAATGGTTAGAACAACACCAATAGGAAGACATTTTTCAAAACTTCCTTTTCTGATGTATAAATCCCACACATCACCTACATAATAAAACCCAGCCGCAATTCCTTTAGCTGAATCAATTACGCTACCACCACCCACGGCTAAAATAAAATCAACATTCTCATTTCTACAAAGGGTAATGCCTTCTCTAACTGTACTTACTCTTGGATTAGCGACAACACCTCCAAGTTCCACAAAATCAATGTGTGCTTCGTTTAGACTTTTAATGACTCGATCGTATAAACCGCTTTTTTTAATACTTCCTCCACCATAATGAAGCAATACCTTTTTAGCTATTGGGCTAATTAGGCTACCTACTTGTTCTTCTACATCTTTTCCAAAGATAATTTGGGTATGATTCTTGAA
>CAIXIN010000134.1 GCA_903919545.1 uncultured bacterium
ATTCCTGAAATACGGCCTTGTTCTAAAACGATGATCTGATCTGCATGCATGATTGTTGTGACTCTTTGTCCTACGATAAATAGGGTACTATTGCCTACTTCTTTATGAAGGGCTTTTCTTAGATCTGCATCTGTTTTGAAATCTAGTGCCGAGAAAGAATCATCAAAGATATAGAATGAGGCTTCTTTTACCAAGGCTCTTGCAATAGAAAGTCTTTGTTTTTGGCCACCAGACAGATTGGTTGCGTTTTGAGCTAGCTTAAAGTGATATTGATCTTCTTTTTCAGAGATGAATTTCGCAGCTTGGGCTGTTTCAGCAGCTTTTAGAAGGACTTCTTGTGAGGCATCGGGTGAACCAAAGAGAAGATTATCTTCGATGGTTCCAGATAAAAGCATGCCTTTTTGAGGAATATAGCCTATTTTATCGCGTAGTTCTTTTTGAGCGACCTGTCTAAGATCGACACCTTCTAGTTTGATAGATCCACTACTTACGTCATATAGACGAGGAATCAAGTTGATAAGAGTGCTTTTTCCGCTTCCTGTAGATCCTATAAATGCAGTGACTGATCCAGATTTTGCGGTAAAGGAAATGTCGTGAAGGACATCTTCGTTGGCGTGAGGATAGCGAAAACTGACTCGATCAAATACAATCTCACCTTTTTTAAAAGGATCAAAAGCAGTTGGAGTTTGGGGATCGACGATGACAGGTTGTGTATCCAAGATCTCACGAATCCTGCGAGCACTAACTACCGCACGAGGAAACATTTGAAAGATCATCGTAAGGTTTATGAATGAGGCCATGACTTGAGCCGTATATTGCATAAAAGCCATCATTTGACCGATCTGCATCACGCCTTCGTTGATCTTATCGGCGGCAGTCCATAAGATCAAGATCGTGGTAAAACTCAAACAGATCATGATGACGGGATCCATAAGACTCATGATCCTCATCAAAGTGACATTGTTGGAGTAAACTGAATCATTTACGGTTTGAAATTTATGAGCTTGGGTCTTTTGCGCGTTAAAGGCTCTAACGACGCGTATTCCACTTAAACTTTCTCGCGCAATCAGATTCAATTTATCGGTTAATTTTTGTACTTTCTCAAATCGTGGAGAAGTCATGGTCATGATGAGAATGACCGCGACACTTAGGATAGGGAAGATGACGATAAAGATCCAGCTTAAAGAAGGGGTCAACTCAATAGCCTTAACCAAAGCAACTACACCTGTAACTGGAGCAGCCAAGAGGATCCTAAAAGACATCGTTAAAATATGTTGTACTTGTTGAACATCATTGGTGGATCTTGTGATAAGAGAAGCGGTTGAAAATCGATCGAATTCAACTAGAGAAAAACTTTCTATTTTATTGAAAATATCTTTACGAATACGATTACCCGCAGAAGCTCCAATATATGACGCTAAGAAATTTGAAGTAAAGAATAAAAGTACAACCAATATCGATACCATCAACATATCTTTACCAAGTGAAATGACCATATTGAGATCTTTCATATAGATGCCTTGATCGATGATGCGCATCATATAATCAGGCAAAGATAAATCTGCCATGACCCTTAGTAATAAAGCCGTCATCGCAAGTAGTGCTTGCCACCAAGTATGTTTAAGATAAGCATACATTTTTATCATAAGCTGAGGTCTCTATTTTCTAGTGCTGACGCATTTAGTTTTTCAATAAGGCTACAGAGTTGATCTTGTTCATTTTTAGAAAGCGTTTTGATCATTTGTTCCAGTTGTTTTTGTCTTTGTTGATGAAAACTAGGTTTTAGAGGATTGATGGTG
>CAIXIN010000135.1 GCA_903919545.1 uncultured bacterium
CCTATGATCTATGAGATCAAAGACTTCTATGAGGTCATCACTCATAAAGATACGGATAGATATAACGCATGGATGAAGCTTACATCAGATGCTTTTGAAGTCGTAGATGAATGTCGAAAAAAGGCTGATTTGGTCTTTACGGCAGATCGAGAGAACTAAAATGAAACTGGTTATTTCTAAAGACGCTCAACATTGCGCAGCGATGGTTGCCCATCTTATTGAAGGCCAACTGAAGCAGAAACCTGAATCTTGGATAGGTTTACCTTATAGTCCTTCGTTTAAGAAGGTCTATGAATACTTAGTCGAAGCTCATAATGATAAAGAAGTCGATTTCTCAAGAGCCCATTATATTGGGATCTCTGAAGTTCAAAAATGTGAATCTTGTTTCTCATTAAAAGATCAGATATCGCAACGTTTTTTAGTGCCTTGTGGTATCGATGAGGATCATATCCATTTCTTCGATGAGAATGATCTAAGCTCTACAGGCAATGTCTTCAATCAATTCCTAGATGCGATAGATGGATTGGACCTTATCGTAACGACGATAGGTACAGATGGTCATATCGCCAATAATAATTCTTCAGATGCTTTAAGTCCACGAATCCATATGGATTCTATCTCAGATGCGACAAGACAGACCTTGGTGGTAGATTATGATGATCTCAGTGAAGTACCTACCCAGATCTTGACCATAGGGATACAGGATCTACTTAATGCGCGTAAAGTCGTAGTTATGGCTTCAGGAAGAAACAAATCTTCAGTCGTTAAGACCTTACTGAACACAAAAAAAATATCGACTTCTTTTCCTGCGTCGATGATCCTACTTCATCCTAATGTGATCTTAGCCATAGATGCGGAAGCCGCAAGTGAGTCAGATATAAAAATGCCTACTTTTGAATAGGAAAATACTCTTTCAGTTGATCGATATAAGCTAGATTATGAGGAATCCAATCGATAAGATGGAGCTCCTCTTTTTTTATGAATTGTATCTTCTCATAGATGATGGGTTTAAAAGGACCATCGATGGTGGTGTTGAACCAAGTTAAATGAAGTTGACCTTGTGGGGTAGAGACCTCATAGTCAAAAATCGCTTGGGCACTGATCACTTTGACTTGGCCTTCTTCATCGATCTCTCTTACCAAGGCTTCGCTTAAGCTTTCTAAGGCTTCGACTTTACCACCAGGACATTCCCAATAACCTTTAAAAGGGTCACCACAACGTTGACCTACTAGAAGTCCTTCTTCACTAAAGATCGCTGCGATCACTACTTCTCTCATGGGTAAAGCATAACAGTGTTTGGCCTCTTTCACAAGGATATGGTAAACTGAAAACGAGGAAAACATCGATGAAAATTGCACTACTGTATGATTTTGATAAGACCCTCTCTGATAGAGATATGCAAGAATATGGATTTATAGAAGATCTAGGGTTTAAGGACCCTTCTGAGTTTTGGGCATTAGTCGATCAACAAGCTAAAAACAACAGTATGGATCATATCTTAGCTTATCTGTATGAGATGGTAACTCAATCCAAACTTAAAGGGAAATCTTTGACTCAAGAGGATCTTAGAGCCTACGCATCACGTGTTCAATTGTATCCTGGGGTGAAGAGCTGGTTTGATTTGATCAATCACTATGGGGAAACCATGGGTTATGAAGTAGAGCACTATATCGTTTCTTCTGGACTCAAAGAGATCATCGAAGCTACACCAATCGCTAAGTACTTTACAAAGATCTATGCCTGTGAATTCTTTTACGATGAGCATAAACAAGCCATATGGCCAAAGCTCGTGGTCAATTATACGATGAAGACACAATTCATCTATCGTATCAACAAAGGTGTCCTAGACATCAACAACGACGAAGATCTGAATAAACATCAAGCCGATGAGGATAAACCTATTCCGTTTACCCATATGATCTATATAGGGGATGGATTGACCGATGTCCCATCGATGAAGTTGATCAAAAACAGTGGTGGTCATTCGATCGCAGTCTATCCTCCAAACAAAGAAATCAAAGATGTGACGAAAGATCTCTTAAGCTATGGACGAGTCGATTTCGTAGCGCCTGCGGATTATACCCAAGGTTCTCGTTTACACCACATCATCTTGACGATATTTAATAAACTCTATGGGGATGATTGTTGCGACAAGCTTCCTAGGAATGGATCAGTATGACCCTTACTTCAAATTCAGAGCGCTTTTTAACGGCTTTCAGTTCAATCGAAGCCGATATGAATCGACGTGTAAAATCAGACAGATATATTTCATACGCAGAGTTGGTTCGACGAGTCTCTAATCTTGATAAGGGTTATCATAAATTTCAACGTTATCTAGAAGAGTTCGGTGATTTACGCAATGCGATCGTTCATGAGAGGATCGACGGGGAAGTCATCGCTGAACCTCATCTTAAGATCGTTTTAGAGATCGAACAGATCGCTTCTGTCTTAACTCAACCAGAACGTGTAAAAGATCATTTTCTTAAGAAAGTCGATGTGGTATCAGAAGAAACTTTACTAAGCAAGGCATCTCTTCTTCTGGAGAACTCAGGCTACTCTAAAGTACCTGTGTATGATTTGAATCATAGATTTAAAGGTCTATTGACCACAGATGCGATCACGCATTATCTCACTAA
>CAIXIN010000136.1 GCA_903919545.1 uncultured bacterium
GCTTTATTCCCATTTGCGTAAATGGTCGTGATCAAAGATGCTTTTATGATCGACTGGATATCATTAGGAATCACATTCTCTATCGAAGCGTCACTGGAACCTATTAGATCACATGACTTGATCACATCCCATAAGGCGATCCTATGATCCAGTAAGATCTTTTTCTTACTTTCATTCTCATGGGGTATCTCACAGCCTAACACACTACTTAAGACAGCCCAAAATCGATTCTGAGGATTCCCATAATAGAATCCACTAACACGTGACTTAACTGAAGGAAATGAACCTAAGATCAATATCCTAGAGTGTTGATCAAACACAGGATCTATTGAGTGAATCATAGATAGATTTCTTCTTTAGTGGATTCACTAACCATAAGGATATGATCAAAAGATCCTGATGGAGTTGTGAAAGCCTCTTTATGATGAAGCTGAAATCCTAAGTTTTGATAGAAGTGGATATTATCGGGATTCTGCGTTTCTAGATAAGTACTGGATGAGATAAAATGATGAATCATCTCAGTCGCATATCCCTTATTTCTTTCCTTCTCATCTACACAAATCAAAACCAAATGATCTCTATATTTTTGATGGTGATGTTTCATTTGTTGCTTACTAAATCGTTGAAAAACGATTGCTTTTAGTACTGCTTTAATCCCTACACTTATAATCAAAAGGAATCCATCCTTTATCGATAAAGATCTCATATGATCCGTTGGTCTTTGATAAATGATGATTCCACTTAATTCATCCAATACATAGGTAAATGATAGACACATCTTTAATTGTGCTCTAAAGAAAACACAAGCCTTTTTCTGTCTATCTTTTGGATTAGGAAAGAAAAACATAAACAAAGGATCATCTTTAAAAGAGCGTGCACAAAGCGCAGCAGCTATATCGATCTCATTGGTCTCAAGGTATCGGAGATTCACTTCATCTTCTCCTTATATTTTTAAAGTGTCTTACTTTAAAAGAGTTTCTATTTGTTGAGATAGTGTTTTCTGTCTAAGCGCATCAAGTTGATATACCATAATAACTTGATCGATCTCTTTTTCTTTTATAAAAGCCAAGAGATCAAAATTAGGCTCAGCTTGTAAAATATATTCCAAAGAATAATAGTATAAATGGCTCGCATGATAACTCAAAGGATATCTTATTGGGGAAGTAAATGAATTCCCAAGTAATAGAACATTAGGTTTATCCATAAATCCACTGTCTATTTCAAGTTTGATATTGGCCCCTTTAAACATCTGAGAATAGTGATTTAGGTATTTATCATATAATAGATCCAAATCATTTTGGTAATCTTTTAATCCACCATAGCTCTCAACAAACTCATCATTGATGTTTATGGATTTTGGTTGATAATCATAGGTATAGGTACAAACAGGATCGAAATCGACCTTAATCGCCCCCGCAACAGATCTACTAAAAGAACCATAAAATTCAAATTTAGGAAAGCAAAGATTCTTTGTAATGGCTACAGGTTCTTCATTGAAGACATTCATGGCAATATCCTTATACCCTTGATAAGCCCCTTGATAAGTCCAATGATGATCTGTACGAGAATATGTTTTCAAATAACCATTTAGGGTATACACTTCAAAAAAGTCATAGGGTATTTTTAGATTTGCCTTAATAAACTGTTTATAAGGAGCAATATTGAACTCTGAATAGATTAAAGAAGTATCTTTGCTTTGAGGGATGATGTATAAGAAGATCGGTACATTGATCTTACTTGATAATTTATTGATCGTCTCAACATTAGCCAACATGTTCATTTTAATGTAGTAAGCAAAGGGTGAAGCTTGTGGAACTAAGAATCGAGTCTGATCAATCGTAATACGATTGATCTTCTCAAAGATCTCAATCTTGACTCTTTCATTACCCAATACAGGATTGATAAAATTCATGGATTCGCTTAGTTTAGTATTCATCGTATAATAAGCGGTCAACCACTCTTCACGATAGATAAAATGATCCGCAAAGGATTTTTCTAAACTATCCTGAAAACTAGTATCCATCCAAGTATCAAGATTTAAATCTTGTACTTGAGTAGTTCCTCGATTTTCAATGCCCAAAACTTTTTTAGTGGGAACTGAAAATATGGTGAAGCAACTCATCCCTAGCATTACTATACTGAACACTTTAATAAAAAGTTTGTTTTTCATATGGGCCTCTAGAATCTAAAGTAGATGAATGGATTAAAGCTCTGATTCACCAAATATAATGTACTCATTAAGAAAATCATAAGGATTGCTAGATCACCTATCCATAATAATTTTCGATTTAATGTCTGAATAAATTTAGGAGAAGGCAAGATAAGCAAGATTCCTAATCCCATAAAAGGCAAGGTATAGGTCAATTTCGCAGGGATGATGTTTAGTGAAGAAGCTCCTAATCCAACACAAGCACTTAAGTAGGATCCTATCTGAGCTATACTTTCTGATCTAAAGATTACCCAACCCACAAGAATCAATACTAAAGCATAGCTATGTCTTAGTACTCTAGGTAGTTTACTAATAAGACTTAATCCACCTGATTTTTCTATAACCAAGATCACAAAGTAATACATCCCAAAGATGATGAAATTCCACGCTGCCCCATGCCACAAACCTGTTAAAAACCAAACCAAGGCAAGGTTCATAATGGTTCTATACTTAGATCCTCTACTTCCTCCTAAAGGAAAGTAAAGATAGTCTCTAAACCAAGTCCCTAGTGATATATGCCAACGACGCCAAAAATCAGTGATGCTTGTTGATCGATATGGTGCATTGAAGTTCTCTAAGAAATGAAAACCCATCATATGACCCATCCCAATAGCCATATCGCTATAGCCTGAGAAATCATAGAAGATCTGCAAGGCATACGCAATGATCCCTAAAATAGCGAAGCTCCAGTTTAGTGTCCCATCTTTCATTGCAAATGCAGCATTGGCTAAGATGGCAACTTGATTCGCAATGATGATTTTTTTAGAGAGTCCTATGATGAATCGACGAAGTCCTTTCGCCACAAGATCCACATCGATGATTCGATTTAAAAGTTCATCTTCTACAGTTGAATATCTTACGATAGGACCCGCAATGAGTTGAGGAAACAAAGTCACATAGGCCAATAAGGCATTAAAATTCTTTTGGACTTTAACTTGTTTTCGATATACATCTAAGGTATAAGACATGGTTTGAAAGGTATAGAAACTGATCCCTATAGGTAGAGGTAAATTCAACATCGTAATCTTAAGATGAAGAAGTGAGTTAAGGTTCATGATCAAAAAGTCTGAATATTTAAAGAAAGATAAGAGACCTAAATTTACGATGATAGATAAGACAAGATAAAGTTTCGCCATTCTAGCATTCTTATCTCTTACATTATCGATCAAGATCGAAAATGCATAATCGTTTATCGTAGAGATGATCATAATGACCACATAAACAGGTTCACCCCAAGCATAGAATAATAGAGAAAAAACAATGATCAATTGATTTCTTGATTTCGTATCTCTTAAGGCATAGTAAAGAAAAAAGAAAACAGGAAAGAAAATAAAGACAAAGGTCAAACTACTAAATACCATAAGGTTCTCCTTATTTTTGAAATCTTATAAAACACTTGAGCAGGTAATCGTTACACTTCTAATGTCATTGATTCAAATCAACCTAATATCTTTGCGTACTTATATAGAATATTTCGATTATGTTTATTATCGCTTCTAAATCTTTAGTTGTCTATATAAACAAAACATTTTGTCTCTTAGGCTTGATAATAAATAATATATTGATATCGATCTTCGTTTATTATTGATTATAATCTAGGCATAAGTTATCCTAAGGATAATCAAAGCCTATGTTTAGTTAGACTCATTGGATAAGATTGATTTAAGTAAACCTCACTTATAAGGAGAACAGATATGGAAATGATTATCTTAATATGTTTTCTAGGATTTCTTAGCCTTTTAGGTGGTTTTGTATATATCCTTCTTCTAAATCCAAGACCTCAATTGATGGATCGAATGGTTAAACGAGCAATGTTGAAAAGACATCTTGAGATCGATGATGGGATGCATGTGTTCTTAGCGGGAACAGGCGCTCCTTTACCTGATCTTCATCGAGCTGGGCCTTGTACCTGTGTTATCGTCAATCATAAGATCTATATGGTTGATACAGGTGAATCCAGTACCAGAAACATGCAGATTGCTGGCTTAAAGTTAGGTAAAATAGATACTGTCTTGTTGACTCATTTTCATTCTGATCATATTGGAGGTTTAGGAGAAACCATGTTGATGCGTTGGGCAACAGGAAACAACTCTAGTCCTCTTCAAGTACTTGGACCTCTTGGATCAAAAAAAGTTGTAGAAGGCTTTCTATCAGCCTATCAATTTGATAAACAATATAGAATTGCTCATCATGGAGAAAGCTTGATGATTCCTGAAGCTTATGGTGCTGAAACAATAGAATTTGACTTAGGAGCTGATCCTATGGCTTCAGCTCTTATTTATGATAAGGACGACTTAAAGATCACAGCGTTTAATGTCAATCATGCCCCTGTCTTCCCTGCTGTTGGATATCGATTTGAATATAAGGGAAGAAGTGTAGTTATCAGTGGAGATACTTGTCTATGTGATAACCTTATTCAACAAGCCAATGGGGTTGATCTATTGGTCAGTGAAGCTCTTAATAAGAAGTTTGCGGAGTCTATACGTAGAAATGCGAACTTATCATCTGCACCTACCTTATCAAGCATCGCATCTGACATCCAAAATTATCATCTATCTCCTGAAGATGCAGCTCTAGTGGCTTCTAAAGCACAGGTTAAAAATCTTACTTTAACTCATATCCTTCCTCCTATCCCTAATAAATTAATGATCAATGCTTTCTTAGGTAGATCCAAAAAGATCTATACAGGTAAGATCGATTTAGGAAGAGACGGTTTATTGATTAGCCTACCTATAAATTCAACTGAGATTAAGAAGAAATATCTCTTAGGATAAACACATATCTAATCATTATCTAAAAAAATAGACATCCGAAGATGTCTATTTTTTTACTTTTAAGATTTCAGTAAGCTGTTCTAGCATACTGCCATTTGAGGAGAGATTGATACTTCCAACCTTCTCGAAGATATGGTCAAGATATTCTAGTTCTTTTAGTTTATACAAGGTAGAATTTTCTTCCATCAACTTGGCAGTATTCAGTAAACTACGTGTCGAGGCAGTTTCTTCTCGACGCGTAATCACATTCGCCATAGCTTTCTTTTCAGCGATGAGAATCGTATTTAAGATGTCTCTGATTTCACCTGGTAGAATGATGTCTTTGATGCCTGCATCTTTAAAGCTTGCCCCAAATTCTACTTCTTTAGGTTTGATGATACCTAGAATGATTTTACCGATTTCGTGCTTTTCAGCCAGTAATTCATCAAGCGTGGTTGTTGAAATATATTCACGCAAAGCGAGTTGAACCAATACATAGAGTTGTTCATCATAGTTTGAAAAATCTAATGCTGCTTTAAGTGTATCAACGATACTGTAGTTTAAAATAAAATTCATTCTTAAAGTTACCTTATCTTTGGTCAATAATTCTTGACCACTGATTTGAACGCTTTGTTGTCTTGTTTGAATCATTTTGACATTCAAAATCTGATTCAATGAGAAGAATACATACATACCAGGGAGTAGGGTTTGAATATACTTTCCGTTTACTTTTAAAATACCGACAAATCCTTCTTCAACTTGAACTGTCGTAATCAATCTCATGCTTAGATTCTGTTCTATGAAAGCATTTGATTCTAGAACACTCGCTGAGATTTCTTTTGGGACCGTGAGTTGTCTAGGGTCAGCTTTGATAAAAGAATGAACCAAATTGGTCTTAAAATAAGAGTGAGACCCTGGACTTAAGACCTCTTGAAATAAACCATCGACAAAGTGAAAAGCAACTTCGTCTTCTTTGATGGATATTGTTTCTAAACGTTCATTCAACGTAGGATTATTGATGGCTTTAACATCTAATCCCTTTGATTCAAGCGTTTGTTTACGATTAACGATGATGACATTTTTCTTCTTTGGTTGAAAATGAAAACGATATTCCCCTGTTTCCAATACTTTCTCAAATACTTGTTTATTAAACAACAAGCCTAATTCTTTACTGTTTACGATGACTTTCATTTTTACCCCTTTATGTAAAACCCCATGAGAGTTTACTTTTCAAGAAAGCCCAACTAAGTTTACAAAAACAGAAAACGGATCGATCTTTAAGGAAGGTTTATGAAGAATGAACCGAGGTTGATTCAACAGGTCCCAGCACGGTATCCAGACCAATACAAAGTAAGCTGCCTTTTGTCTATCCTAAGATAGACTGAAACTTAAATGGGTTTTCAAAGATCCTCATTTTATATCGTGCAACCAAGCACTCTCTGAAGAGCAGGGGATTCGAACCCCTTTTACAAACAAATCCGGCATACAAAATAACAAGGTTAGATTGCACCGTGGTGGGATAAGACCCAAGACACATAGGATTTAGTCTGATAACACATCTGTGCTACATTTCTATTATATCTCAAATTTGAGTTAATCCAA
>CAIXIN010000137.1 GCA_903919545.1 uncultured bacterium
AGCTGGGCTAGCGATTGGTTATTGGGTCAATAAAGAAGATGTCGAAGCCAATAATAAGGTCAATCGTATCTTCACCCCTGTCTTAGATGACACCAAGGTCAAAGAACTGTATGAAGGATGGCTAAAAGCTGTCCGCTCGACCTGTACCTTTCATAACTAAAGAAAACACCTTGGAAATCCAAGGTGTTTTAATCGAATCGAGCAGTTTTTATAGCCAATTCAAGATTACTTACGGTTATTCTATGAATACCTGTTTTTAAGATGGCCGTGATTTGAGAAGTGGTTTTTACTAAACCACCTGCCCATACTTCAGCTTTGATGTCTTTGATGAAATCAGGAAAGATCTCATAAATCAAAGAAGGCAAGAATTCAACCACATCTGGTTTAGTAGTTTCTATGATTTGAAGGCTTCTTTTAATGGATTTAGAATCCATGATAAAGACTCTTAAGATGGCTAAACAATGATTCTTTTGGGTCATTTCGATGATCTTGGGTTTAGAACTGATGACCCCATCGACATGCATCTGTTGGATCAAGAATTGAGCCCCATATTCATCATTCGCTAAACCTTGGATCAATTCGATATGAACGATGACTTCTCGATGATTCTCATGAGCGGTCTTGATCATATAACTGAGATGATTGATATGGACATCTTGTAGGATAAATACTTTTAAAGGGGTCATTAAGAAATCTTCTAGACCCTTCATTGAGGTAATAACGGGGATGATGTTTTGTTTAGAGATCATTTGTTTTTCCCATAGTGCGTGAAACAAGGATGTCTACGCCACTGTCACAGATATTATGACATATAATCTGCTCAATGGTTACAGGAGCACTCAAGCTTATCGTTTCTAAGACCTTTAGAGCTTCCATTATGAGTTCTTTTTTAATGGGACCACTGGATACTACTGGGCATCTTTGACGAAGCGCACCGTCGATCTTTACGGTCGATGTCAACATACGTTTAGGCTCTATGGCTTCTTGTATCCCATAGATGTTGCCTCGATTACAGGCATTGCCTGTCGTCGTATAGATACCATTCTCTTCATTCACTAAGACTTTACATCCTTTAGGACATACGATACAGATCACTTGTTTATTCATCGCTGAGCTCCACAATTACGTTTGAAATGATTTTATCTAGGATGACTTTAGTCAAATTAAAACTCTGCATCTCTGAAGGATGAAGATCTACTTTGGGGATCTTTAATAAGACTTGGTCATTACAAATGATTCTTAAGAAACCTTTAGTCATAGGTTTACTTACTCTATATTTCAATAAGACAGTATCACTCTTAGGATTGATACTTTGAGGAAGCACATAGTTTAGAAAGCCTTTTGATTTAACTGGGATAAGAACTAAGGAATCGTTGTCTTCAAAATACTTGATGATTGAAGAAGCCACCAAGATCCCTTCCATCGAGACATGATCGACCAAGTCATGGATATGAAGCACATTACCACACGCAAAGATACCAGGTGTAGAAGTCATCAGTTCACTGTCTACAAGTGGTCCCTTCGTTTTAAGATCTAAGTTTACTTTGGCTTTTTCACTTAAGACATTATCAGGAATAAGACCTACAGAAAGTAAGACCGTATCGACCTCAAAGTGTTTGGCAGTCTCAAACATTGGTTGACGATTCTCATCGACTTGACATAAGGTAATGCCTTCTACTCTTCCATCACCTTTGATTTGAGTGATCGTATGAGATAGATAAAGCGGTATATCGAAGTCATGAAGACATTGAACGATGTTTCTGGTCAAACCATTAGAGTAAGGCATAATTTCTGCGACACCTACGACCTTAGCTTTCGCCAAGGATAAACGACGTGCCATAATAAGCCCTATGTCTCCTGAGCCTAATATGAAGATCCTTTTCCCAACCAAGTATCCATCCATATTGAGATACTTTTGGGCGTTACCTGCGGTCCAAACACCTACACAACGATCGCCTGGGATCTGGATATTGCCTCGTGTTCTTTCACGAGCGCCCATCGCTAAGACGATGACTTCTGCTTGAATTGAATAGATTCCCTTGGGTTCTGAGACAGTTACGATCTTATCTACACTGATGTCTAATACTGTCGCATCGATGAGATAAGGAATCTGTAGTTCCATAAATCGATCGATGTGATGTTGGGCATACATCGGTCCTGTATATTCTTTCTTATACATATGAAGGCCAAACCCATTATGGATACATTGATTGAGGATGCCTCCTAGTTCATTTTCTTTTTCTAAAAGCAAAATATCTTGGATACCCTTCTCTCTTAAAGCAATGGCACAGGCTAAACCGGCAGAACCTCCACCGATGATGATGACTTTATTTTGTTTCATAGAGATCCTCCATCGGAGTTAAGAAAGAA
>CAIXIN010000138.1 GCA_903919545.1 uncultured bacterium
AACACATGGTCTTGACCCAACCGGTCTTAGACTTCTACCGTGAGAAAGCATTGGTGCATAACGTAGACGCTTCCCGTAAACCGGAACTCGTCTATTCGGACATTTACTCAATCTTGAGGTTATTACGATGATTTCATCGAAATCTCCAAGAGAAATCGAATTGATGCGCAGAGCCGGCGAAATCGTCGCGCTCGCGCACCAAGCCGTAAAAGAAATGATCCAAATCGGTGTCACCACCAAGATGATCGACCAAACTGTCGAAAAAACCATCTTAGCGAATGACGCTACTCCTTCTTTTAAAGGCTACAACGGCTTTCCAGCAGCGACCTGTTGTTCAGTGAACGACACCTTGGTGCATGGATTTCCGTCTACGTATGTCTTGAAAGACGGAGACATCATCTCAGTCGATATTGGCGCTTGTTACAAAGGATATCACGGTGACAGTGCCTGGACGTATGCTGTAGGGACCATTTCCAACGAGGCACAACACCTAATGGATGTGACTCGAAACAGCTTATTTGAAGGGCTTAAATTCGCTAAGCCAGGGAATCATTTAACTGATATCTCCCACGCTATAGGCGAGTATGTGTACTCCTTCGGCTATTCCATCCCCTATGACTATTCCGGACACGGTATTGGCTCTCATCTACATGAAGATCCAGCCATTCCAAACTTCGGACCAGCCGGACATGGGATCGTATTGAAGGAAGGGATGACTTTGGCGATCGAACCTATGGTTCATCGTGGCAAACCTTATACCAAAGTATTGAACGATGAGTGGACAGTCAAAACCAAAGATGGATCACTGGCAGCCCATTACGAACATACCATCGTAATAACCAAAGACGGGTATGAAATTCTGACAACATTACATGGAGGTAAAAATGGCTAAACAAGACGTTATTGAGATTGAAGGAGTCGTAGAAAAGGTATTACCTAATGCGACTTTCGATGTGAAATTATCCAACGGACATACGCTTAAAGCCCACGTATCTGGTAAAATCCGCATGCATTACATTCGCATTTTACCAGGCGATCGCGTTACCGTTGAAATTTCACCTTATGATTTATCACGTGGGCGCATAACATTTAGACACAAGTAAGTGTCAGGAGAACAAGTATGAAAGTCAGACCATCTGTCAAACCCATATGCGACAAATGCCGCGTCATCAAACGCAAAGGTCGCGTCATGGTTATTTGTGAAAATCCGAAACACAAACAACGTCAAGGAAACTAGGAGGAACATAAACAATGGCTCGTATAGCTGGTGTAGACATCCCAAGCAATAAACGCGTGGTGATCTCGTTAACCTATATTTATGGAATCGGCCGTCCTATGGCTGAGGAAATTCTCAAAAACACTCAAATCAGCGAAGATGTTCGTACGAAGGATCTTACCGATGACCAAGTCAATGCCATCCGTAAGGAAATCGACAAGATCAAAGTTGAAGGGGACCTCCGTCGTGAAGTCAACCTCAACATCAAACGCTTGATGGAAATTGGATCCTATCGTGGTTTGCGTCATCGTAAAGGCTTGCCTGTACGCGGACAAAGAACCAAGACCAATGCCCGTACCCGTAAGGGACCGCGTCGCACAGTCGCGAATAAGAAGAAATAAGGAGGCAAGAACATGGCAACAGCAAAACCCGCATCACGCAAACGCAAAGTGCGTAAGAATATCGCTAAAGGTGTCGCACATATTCACTCCACCTTTAACAACACCATCGTTACCATCACCGACGAAGCAGGCAATGTCCTCGCTTGGTCAAGTGCCGGTGCTTTGGGCTACAAAGGCAGCCGTAAGTCTACGCCATATGCCGCTCAGCAAGTTGCTGAAGCAGCAGGCAAAGCAGCTGCAGATCATGGGATGAAGACCGTTGAAGTCGTCGTCAAGGGCGTAGGTCCTGGACGCGAAGCAGCTGTCAGAAGCCTACAAACAGCAGGTCTAGAAATCACAGTCATCTCCGACGTCACGCCGATACCGCACAACGGATGTCGTCCGCCTAAGCGTCCACGTGGTTAGAAAGAAACTGAGGAGGGATATGTATGCAAAAATTTGAACGTGCTCATTTCGAGATTAAAGAATACTCAGAAGATAATCACTATGGCAAGTTCGTCATCGAGCCCTTCGAAAGGGGCTTTGGAACTACTATCGGGAATGCCTTAAGACGAGTATTACTCTCCTCTTTACCTGGCGCAGCCGTCTACTCTATCAAAATTGAAGGTGTCTTCCATGAATTTACCGCCATTCCTGGTGTTGTGGAAGATGTTACCGCCATCATCCTGAATCTAAAAGATCTGATCATGACGATCAGCGATGATGAAGTTTATACCTTACGTATTTCCGCTAAAGGCCCTAAGGTTGTTACAGCGGCAGACATCGAATGTCCTGCCAATGTCGTGATCCTAAACAAGGAGCTCGTTCTTGCGACCCTTGAGAATGGTGCCCTCTTAGATATGGAAATGCGCGCTAAGAATGGCCGTGGTTATGTCTCAGCCGACCAAAACAAATCTTCCCATCAGGGAGCTTTCCAAGGTATCGGAACGATCTATACCGACTCCATTTATACGCCAGTACAACGTATCGCCTACAATGTCGAACCGACACGTGTAGGACAAGATGCGAAGTATGACAGACTTGTATTTGAGATCTGGACCAACGGTTCCATCAATCCTCAGACTGCCATCTCCTTAGGCGCTAAGATCTTAATCGATCACCTAGGTTTATTGACCAATCTGAATGATCATGTCGCTCAAATGAGCAACTTGATCAAGGACGCTACCGGTGATGCCAGAAGCAATACCCAATTGATTATGATCGAAGATCTGGACCTCTCGGTTCGATCCTACAACTGTTTGAAGAGAGCAGGCATCCAGACTGTGGATGAATTAACTCAGAGAACCGAAGATGAAATGATGAGAGTTCGCAATTTAGGGAAAAAGTCCCTAAAAGAAGTCAAAGAGAAACTGATCGCCATGGGTCTCGGTTTCAAGAACTACGACTAACAAAGGAGACTGAACATGTTGAATCGTAAATTCGGCCGAAAAGCCGACCACCGTAAAGCTTTACTTAGAAACTTATCAACAAGCCTGATTGTCTACGGTAAAATTGAAACCACAGAAATGAAAGCCATGGACTTACGTTCCGTCGTTGATGAATTGATTACCGTCGCTAAGAAAAATGACCTACACGCTCGTCGTCAAGTCATGTCTTACGTAAAAGATGTCGTCGCTGATAAAGCAACTGGACAAACCGCCGTACAGAAATTGTTCGACGTCATTGCTCCTAAATATGCTGATCGTCATGGGGGATACACCCGCGTTTTAAAAACAAGAACCCGTAGGGGTGATTCCGCGGAAATGGCCACCATCGAATTGGTATAACACTAAAAGCACCGCAAGGTGCTTTTCTTAATGATGAACAACTTCGACCAGATCAAAACCAAAGCTACACTAGATAAGATCCCATCGATGACGCAAGATGGTCTTTTCTACTGTGAGCACTTGATCCTAAGCCAAGAGATCACATCGATCTTAGAAATAGGAACTGGGTATGGGATCTGGTCGATCAGTATGGCTCAATTGAATAAAGATATCCACATCACAAGTCTAGAACTTCTAGAAAAAAGAGCTAAGATCGCTCAGTCAAATATTCAATCGATGTCTCTACAAGATCAAATCACTTTAGAGAATGTCGATGCTTTATCATATACTCCTTCTAAACACTATGACTTCATTTTTATCGATGGGCCTAAGAGTCAAAACAAAGCACTCTTCTTAAAATATTTACCTTTTTTAAATCCTAATGGATATATCTTAGTCGATAACATCGACTTTCATGGGGAAACTAAAACCGAACGATCTGATCAAAGTCGAGATCTAAAACAAATGGTTAGAAAAATCAACGACTTCAAAACATGGATCTTAAATGAAAGCGATTTAAATGTGATCGACTTAGAAATAGGGGATGGCTTATTGCTCATAAGCCGTAAATATTAGTGTTTTATGGTAAAATAATCATGCGAGGTTAAATGATGAAAACAAGAACTAAACTTATCGCTTTGGTAGGCGTTGCAGCAGCCAGTGCTTATGTCGTGAGTAAAATCAAACGTACCCAAGACATCAAGCCTTCTGTCACTGTAGAACTTCCGGAGTCCACAACTGTTTTTCCAATAGTACCCCCTAAGAGTGCTTTATCGAAATCATTGACTGAAAGTTATAAGACCCAAATCGCTGAGATGACTAAAACCTTGGATCCTAAGAAGAACATTACCTTGGTCCAATACATCGCAACTGATGAAACCAAAGGTCCTGAAGTCGAAGTACTTCTGATCGCCAATGGCTATGAGAAGGTCGTAGGAACAGCTCGTATGATGTTTAAGAAGAAAGTAAAAGCAGATGCCCAAACGATATTAGACGCTGTTGTATTTACAGCGGAGATTGCTAAAACACACAAACTGAAATACTTAGGCTGGGATTTTAGCGAATAAAGGTGGAGAAGATTTGAACCCTATTAAAGTAAACCATTTAAAATTTTCCTATGATTTAGAAACAGACGTCGTCAATGACGTCTCTTTTACGGTTGAGAAGGGTTCTTATACAACTCTTATCGGTCATAATGGATCAGGTAAAAGCACCATTGCGAAGCTTCTTATCGGTCTATTAGAGAAAGGCTCAGGAGAGATCCTCATCGATGATCTAGAACTCACCGAAGCTAATCTAGATGTTATTCGTCGTAAGATAGGTATCGTTTTTCAAAATCCAGACAATCAATTCATAGGCGCTACAGTAAGAGATGATATCGCATTTGGACTAGAGAATCATCAAGTAGATCCTGCCTTAATGGATGACATCATCAATAACTATGCGGCAAGAGTCGATATGAGCAAGTATCTTGATCAAGAACCGACCCGTTTATCTGGTGGACAAAAACAACGTGTTGCGATCGCTGGTGTTTTAGCGATGAAACCTGAGATCTTGATCCTAGATGAAGCCACCAGTATGTTGGATCCTGAAGGCAAGTCTGAAATCAATGCCTTGGTCAATGCCCTTCATAAAGAATATGGGATGACCATTTTATCGATTACGCATGATATCGAAGAAGTTAAGAAATCTGATCATGTCTTGATCATGTTTGATGGGAAGATCGTAAAAGACGGATTGCCTTCTGAAATCATGATCGATGAGAAAGAAATGATCTCACTTAAACTAGATGCCCCATTTAGTGTAAAACTTGCCAATGCCTTAAAACGTAGAGGTATCGTTTTAAAAGAGACCTTAGATACGGAAAGGATGGTGGCTGAACTATGCCTATTGCGTTCGAAAAAGTAAACTTTAAATATGCCCCAAACACTCCTTTTGCGTATGAGGCTCTTAAGAATATCGACTTGGCTTTTGAGATGGGAAAAGTAACCGCTATTATCGGTCCTACAGGCTCAGGTAAAAGTACCTTAGTTCAACATCTCAATGCCTTACTTTTACCATCAGAAGGAACCGTATTGGTTTTAGATCGAACCATCACGAATAAACATAAACCTAAAGAACTTAAGTCTTTAAGACAAAGAGTAGGTCTTGTTTTTCAGTTTCCAGAATATCAATTGTTTGAAGAGACCATTCTAAAAGACATCATGTTTGGACCTTTAAACTTTAAAGTTCCTGAAGCTCAAGCCAAGGTCTTAGCGATGAATGCGTTAAAGCTGGTAGGTCTAGATGAAAGCTTCGCAGAGAAGTCACCTTTAGATATCTCAGGAGGACAAAAACGAAGAGTTGCGATCGCAGGTATTTTAGCGATTAATCCTGATGTCTTGGTTTTAGATGAACCTACTGCGGGTTTAGATCCTCAAGGATCTAAAGCGATGATGGAGCTCTTTTTGAGACTCAATAAAGAAAATGGGAAGACCATCCTTATCGTTACCCATGATATGGAACATGTCATAAACTATTGCGATAATGTGGTCGTCATGAAAGATGGAGAAGTCATCAATCATCAAAGAGTGACCGATTACTTTGAAAGAAAGACCCAAGTTGAAGATATACAAATGAACCTTCCTCAGCTTCTAATGTTTAAAGAAGCACTACTTGATGGAGGCTTTGAGTTTAAACAACCGATGCGTTATTTAGAAGATCTCGCGGAAGCCATTTCTAAGGAGATCAAACGATGAACAACATCGCCTTAGGAAGATATATTCCTTTAAATACCTTTACTCATAAACTCGATCCACGATTTAAGATCCTAGGGATGCTTATCTTGATGGTGTCGGTATTTTTCCCGTCTGGATTTATTGGATATGGGGTCATTGCGGCTTTTGTGTTTATTGCCTTATTGTTTACGAAGATCTCATTGAAGATGATCTTGAAGTCGATGAAGCCTATGATCTTTATGTTGAGCTTCTTGTTTGTGATCAATTCTTTGGTCATAAGAACAGGCTATGTCTTATTCAACATCTATGGTTTTACCTTATACAGTGATGCTGTATTTCAGACCCTATACATTATGGTGAGATTGACCCTGATGATCATCATTACGACCTTATTGACGGTATCTACGAAACCTATGGATCTTACTTTAGGCATTGAAGATCTTTTGAGTCCTTTTAAAAGAATAGGTCTACCATCTCATGAGATCGCGATGATGATCTCCATTGCGTTACGCTTTATTCCTACGCTTATCGATGAGACCAATCGAATCATGAAAGCTCAAGCGAGTCGTGGGGTAGATCTCAAAGAAGGCTCATTTAAAGAGAAGATCATGGCCATCTTATCCTTGATCGTTCCTTTGTTTGTTTCTAGTTTTCAAAGAGCTGAAGAATTGGCAGATGCTATGGAAGCTAGAGGCTATGTAGTGGCTCAACATCGTACTCGTTATAAACAACTTAAACCTACCTATAGGGACACAGTGATGATGGGTGGGGTCTTATCCTTATTGGGAGTAATCATATGGTTAAGCCTCTAAAACGCGTCAAATGCACTGTAATGTATCATGGAGCTCATTATAGTGGTTGGCAAGTCCAAAACAACGTTACAAGTATCCAAGGTCTCTTAGAAGACATCCTAAAAGCCATGCATCAACGTGATGTCCAAGTCGTAGGTTCAGGAAGAACTGATGCTAAGGTCCATGCGTTGGGGCAGGTTTTTCATTTTGATACAGAGCTCAATCTAAACGAAGCAGAATGGATGAAGGCCTTTAATCGACAGTTACCTATGGACATCAAAATTATAGAAGTATTGTTTGTTTCTAAACAATTCCATGCTCGATATTCCGTCGTGCGTAAACAATATGAATATCTTATCTATCAAGGAGAGATCCAACCGTTCAACTATGAAACTCATGCGTGTATAGAGCCTCATCTACATCGAGACAACATGCGTAAAGCAATGAGCGTATTTATAGGGACCCATGATTTCAGTACTTTCTGTGGAAATAGTTTTGCGGAAACACCCAATCAAGTAAGAACCATATTCCGTTTTGAATTAGAAGATGAAGGAGATGTCTTACGCTTTACGATCGAAGGCGATGGCTTTATGAGACACATGATCAGAATGATGATGGCTTGTATCATCGATATCGGTAAAGGTAAGCTAAAGATCTCTGATGCGAAGAGAATTTTAGAATCTAAAGATAAGACAGCGTATAGTGGTGTAGCGGAACCCTGTGGTCTTTATTTGACGGAAGTCGAATACCCGGAGGGCCAATGATCACCACCAATTACCACACCCATACGATGCGTTGTAGACACGCTGAAGGTACAGATGAAGACTATGTATTAAAAGCACTAGAAGCTGGTTTAAATGAACTTGGCTTTAGTGATCATAGCCCTTGGCCTTATCATCCTTTAGACTCTAGAAACATAAGGATGGATATTTCTCTTATGCAAGACTATGTCCATCATATCAATGCCTTAAGACGTCAATATGCGAGTAGAATAAAAATCTATCTAGGAGTAGAAGCAGAGTATTATGAAGGTCGAATGGATCAATTAAAGAACTTGATTGAGACCCACCAATTGGATTATGTCGTATTAGGCAATCACTTCCATCTCTTTGAGACCAATGGGAGATACTACGGCCATTATAACGATACAGAGAATCTTTTAAGAGATTATGAAGCAGATACGATGAAGGCTTTAGAAAGTGGCCTCTTCGATTACTTTGCCCATCCAGACATCTTCGTAAGAAGTATGGATAAATGGACTCCTGAAGCCACTGAGATGAGTATTCGTATCTTAAAGAAAGCGAAAGAGCTCAATATACCTGTGGAATATAATTTAGGAGGCATACGCAATCAATTCGATCGAATGACCTATCCTTATCCTAAGTTTTGGGAGATCGCTGCGAAGATACAAGGTCCTGTGATGATTGGGGTTGATGCCCATTCACCACTAGATCTCATCGATTATGAGACGATCGAAAAAGCAGAGCAATATTTAAAAAAATTAGGGATTAACCCATTAAAAGAGCTTAAAATGCCTAGAGTTCATAAATAAATCAACTTAACACAGGTGTCAAGAAATAACCCTTGACACCTTTGCTTATATTGATTACAATGGTAATCGGCACTTTATGCCAATGTAGCCCCGGAAACTACAATGGTTAGGAGAAAAAACTATGCGCCAAACTACGATGGCCAAACCAGCAGAAGTTGTACGTCAATGGTATGTTGTTGACGGAGCCGGATTAACATTAGGAAGATTAGCAACTGAGGTTGCTACAGTATTAAGAGGCAAACACTTGCCTACATATACCCCAAATGTGGATACCGGTGATTTTGTGATCATCATTAACGCCGACAAAGTTGTCGTTACTGGAGATCAAGAGTTTAAGAAAAACTATTATGCTACCTCACAATGGGCAGGCGGCTTACGTGTAAGATCTACCAAGATTATGCGTGAACAATATCCAGAAGAATGGGTCACAAAGGCCGTTCACGGGATGCTTCCTCATACGAAACTGGGTGACAAACAGAGACTGCACTTATTCGTTTACACAGGCTCTACTCATCCGCATGCGGCTCAACAGCCAAAAGAAATGAAGATTAAGGGCTAGGAGGAAAAATGGTCGCAAAGAAAAAGAAAGCAGCTGTCCAATATTTGGGCACCGGCAGACGTAAGACATCCATCGCTCGTGTTTATATGACACCGGGCACTGGTATCATCTCCGTCAACGATAAAACTTTAGATGAATACCTCCCGTTAGAAACCCTCAGAATGGTCGTCCGTTCACCGTTAGAATTGACTGAAACGCTTAACAGCTTCGATGTCTTGATCAACGTTATCGGTGGTGGTTATACCGGTCAATCCGGTGCCATGAGACACGGCATTAGCCGCGCACTCTTGGAAGCCAGCCTTGATTACCGTCCTGCCTTAAAGGCAGCTGGATTCCTAACACGTGATTCACGTGGTAAGGAACGTAAGAAATACGGTCTCAAGAAAGCCAGAAGAGCTCCTCAGTTCTCCAAACGTTAATGGATCTAAAAACCTGTATCTTGTATACAGGTTTTTTTATGAAGCACCGTGACTAAATCAATTATTAGACCATATCTATACATATTTGTGTTAAGATTTGAGTATACCTTGTGGGAGGGATACTATGAGCATCAAAAGTAAGTTAAGAAAAGCTCGTAATCAGTACATTATTAAGAAGGTTAGAAACATTAAGTTACCTGATTTTAAGGATGATGAGGTGGTACGTTATCGATGTTTACTTTCGGGCAAGCTTCAACATCGAGGTCTTCGTTTAGAAACTGAACATCTCGTTCATCGTTTAAAACTCACGGGATACATTAAAAATAAACCTTTAGGTGAAATCGAACTAGAGATCCAAGGACCATCGGATAAAGATATTTATCTTATTGAGCATATCTTAAAAATTAGGCGCATATGGGTCAAAGATCACAAACAAGAACTCATCCCAGTTGATTCTAAAGAAAGCACATTTGAGTTGATTTAACTACCTAAAATTCGATTAGAAAACAGGAAGGCTCAAAGCCTTTTTGTTTTTACACTTATTTATATACAAACATCGCTTTTTATTGACATCATTTAAGCATAATGTTAAACTTATAAAGCATTCGGTTGTGGTATGGGCCTGTAGCTCAGGTGGTTAGAGCGCGCCCCTGATAAGGGCGAGGTCGTTGGTTCGAGTCCATTCAGGCCCACCATCGGATTCGGGGTTTTAGCTCAGTTGGGAGAGCACCTGCCTTGCACGCAGGGGGTCAACGGTTCGAGCCCGTTAAGCTCCACCATTTTCTACGAAAACCACGAAGTTGTGGTTTTTATCTTATAGATCGGAAAAACATGATTATACTAAAAGGCTTAAAAGAAAACAAAGCATTTTATCTCCGCGTCTTAGCGTTAGCGGTGCCTTTTATGCTTCAACAATTGATTGGATCTAGTGTCAATTTACTAGATAACTTGATGGTTGGACAATTGGGTGATGCGGCCATCGCTGGAGTTGCTTCTGCCAATAAGTTCTATATGGTTGCTATGTTTGCGATCATGGGTCTTTCTGGTGCAGCAAGTATCTTTATCGCTCAATATTTCGGAGCTAAAGATGAAGAACATGTAAAGCAGTCTTTTAGATATGCGCTCATCGCAAGTTATGTAGTTATCTTGCCTTTCGTTGTACTTGGATTTATTTTCCCTGAAGCTATCCTTCGTTTCTTTACAAGTGACCCTGCGGTCATTGAACAAGGCACAGCTTACTTAAGATTGGCCTTATTGACTTATATCCCAATGACTTTCTCAATGGTCGTAGGAAGTGCGATGCGTTCAGTAGGTGAAACAAAGATTCCATTATATACATCTATCGTAGCGATATTGACCAATGCCTTCTTTAATTATTGTTTGATATTTGGGAACTTCGGTTTTCCTCGTTGGGGTGTACAAGGCGCTGCGATCGCGACCGTTATTGCGCGTGTAGTTGAAGTCATCGTTATTGCGATCGTCTTAAAAAAGAAACACTTCATCTTCAATACTAAGATCAAAGATCTCTTTAAGATTTCTCCGCGTTTAGAAAAAGCCATTACTTTAAAAGCCATCCCATTAACCACCAATGAGATCTTTTGGTCAGCAGGAATGGGTCTTCTATTCAAATTCTATTCAACGCGAGGTACCGAGGTTATGGCAGGGATGTCTATCTCTAGTACGATCGCAGATATCTTCTTTACTTTATTTGGTGGAATGATGGTCGCCACGACTGTCGTTATTTCCCAGGCATTAGGCGCCAACAAACTTGATGAAGCACGTAAAGATGCTTATAAGCTGATTCATTTCTCTCGACTTTTGGCTATCTTATTGGGTCTACTTATGTTTGGGGCTTCATTTATCGTACCTCAATGGTATGATGTAAGCCAAGTCTCAAGAGCGACATCAGAAGCTTTCTTAAGGATCATGGCCTGTATGTTTTGGCTCTATATGTCCAACGCTCAATGCTTCTTTATCTTAAGAGCGGGTGGCGATACGAAGTCTACATTATTGATGGATGCGGTATTTATGTGGTTGGTCAATCTTCCTGTGGTAGGGGCGGTAGCTTATTTTACCAACTGGAATGTCTATATCATCTACTTGGTAGGACAAAGCACAGATTTCCTTAAATTCTTCTTTGCGTATGGTCTTGTTAAGAAAGAAAAATGGGTCAAGAATTTATCTCATATCCACGAGGAGAAAGTTCCTATCTTTGAAACGCCTATTTAACACTTTTATCTTGAAAAAAAAGAACACTTGTGTTATATTTATTGAGCACTTGCCTAAATAGCTCAGTGGTAGAGCAACCGGCTGTTAACCGGTTGGTCGTAGGTTCGAGCCCTACTTTAGGCGCCATCGTGGCCCGTTGGAGAAACGGTCAACTCATTTGCCTTTCACGCAAACATTCACGGGTTCGAATCCCGTACGGGTCACCAATCAAAAAAACTGTAAACTGAGATGTTTACTTTTTTTATGCTTAAAAAAACATCATGTTTATGATGTTTAGTCTTTCTTATTGGTTTTGATCCCGAATACTTTATAGATGGGACAGAAGCTATAACGAGCTGTCAACATGATCCCTACAGCGATCACAAACAAGATTGCTTTAGTTATTGTATCTTTCCCAAAATAGACAGCTCCAGCGATGATAAGCGCCGCGAGGAAGTATCTAATGGCTGCGTCTTTCTTTCCTACATTTTTCATAACCTGTTCTCCTTAGCGTTATTATATAATAAGGATAGGGAAAAATAAAACGAAGTGTATCAAAGCGCTATGGGTTATTGCATTGTCTTGTTTTTTACGCTATAATCATAAGGCAACTAACGACCGGTTAGCTCAGTTGGTAGAGCAACTGACTCTTAATCAGTGGGTCCAGGGTTCGAATCCCTGACTGGTCACCATCTTTACTCAAAAGCATCGAAAGATGCTTTTATTCTATCTATGAATATAATGTAAATATTTACATAAAAAAAATGTAAGAAATTGATTGCATTTCACATAACTTTCATATAGAATGAACACATATTACTCAAAGGAGGGTACATATGAAGAAATTACTAGTAGTACTTGCCTCTCTGGTTGTCGTTCTGTCATCACTGACAGCTTGTACAAGTACAGGCAGCAAAACCATTAAAATTGGTGTTAATTTAGAATTGTCTGGGGATTACCTTATTTATGGTACCCCTGAAAAATGGGGTATTCAGTTGGCTGTAAACGAAATCAATGCGGCCGGTGGTATCCTTGGAAAACAGATTGAATTGGTTATTTATGATAACAAATCGAATGCTACTGAAGCATACAACAATGCCTTGAAGTTGGCGACTGAAGATGAAGTCGTTGCAATCTTGGGTGCAGCTACTTCCGGACTTACTGTTGCTCAGCAACCGGTTGCTTCCCAGTATAAAGTTGCAATCGTTACACCTTCCGGATCCAATGCGTTGGTTACGGTCGCCGAAGATGCTAGTGTCTTTGATTGGATGTTCAGAACCTGTTTCATTGACCCATTCCAAGGCGTCGTCTTGGCGAACTTTGCTTCTACTGAAATCGGTGCTACAAAAGCCGCAGTCTTAGGTGCTACTGGATCTGATTACGCTGTTGCTTTGAATGAGATCTTCACAACACAGTTTACTGCCAATGGTGGAACAGTTGTTGCATCTGAATCGTATACGGATGATCAGACGGACTTCAGTGCTGTCTTGACCACCTTGATGGCGACTGACGCCGAAGTCTTATATGTTCCGGCATATGCCGATACCGCTGGTTTGATCATCAAACAGGCACGTGAATTGGGATGGAACGTTCCAATCGTAGGACCTGATGGCTTTGACTCTGCAAGCTTGCTGACCACTGCCGGTGCTGCTAACCTGAATAATGTCTTCTTCTCTACTCACTATACCGCTTTGGATGAAAATCCAGCTGTTGCTGAATTCATCACCAATTATAAAGCTTTGGCCAAAGAAGAACCAATGGCGTTGAGTGCTTTGGGTTATGATGCCATGTACTTGGTAGCTAATGCCATCACTGCTGCGAACTCCACCGATACGACGAAAGTTAGAGATGCCATCTTGGCAACTTCCAACTTCACCGGAGTCACTGGATCGATCACATTTGATGCAAAACACAATCCGGTAAAATCCGCTGTTGTTATTGAATTGGTTGAAGGTGTTTACGCAAAAGCAACCCGCGTAAATCCTTAATATCAGCGATATGTTAAAATAACAGGTGAAAGGAAACTTTCACCTGTTTCTTTCAGAGGGAGGAACTATGACACAATTTTTGCAACAGATAGTCAATGGTCTGTCGCTGGGCAGTATTTATGCGCTCATCGCCTTAGGGTATACTATGGTTTATGGGATAATCAAATTGATCAACTTTGCGCACGGAGACATGTATATGCTTGGTGCATATTTTGGGTTTATCGCCATTACCATACTTAAGCTTGATTTTTTACCGTCTCTAGTCATCACCATGACGGCGACAGCTATTATAGGGATAATGATTGAACGCATAGCGTATAGGCCTTTGCGTCATTCCACACGTGTTGTTGCATTGATCACCGCGATTGGAGTTTCGTTTTTATTACAGAACTCTGTCGCCAAAATCATGGGAGTCAGCATCAAAGGATTCCCAATGGATACCCTTCCGACGCAGACTTGGCATATCTTTGGCATTGTAATCACACTGAAACAACTAATCATCCTGGTCACGGCTGTTGTCTTAATGGTACTATTGACGGTCATCGTCCAAAAGACCAAAGTCGGACGGGCTATGCGAGCCGTAGCCGTTGATGCGGATGCAGCCAGACTGATGGGCATCAATGTCGACAACATCATCTCGTTGACCTTTGCAATAGGTTCTGCCTTAGCTGCTGCTGCAGGTATCTTGGTTGGCGTTTACTACAATTCGATCGACCCTTTGATGGGCATTGCACCGGGTCTAAAAGCCTTCGTGGCTGCCGTTTTTGGTGGAATTGGTATCATTCCAGGTGCCATGATCGGGGGCTTTACAATTGGGATCACAGAAGTTTTGATTTCCGGGTACTGGAGTTCTATGTTTAAGGATGCTATCGTTTACGGATTGTTGATTTTCGTTCTATTGGTCAAGCCAAGCGGATTATTAGGCAAGAACCGAAAGGAGAAAGTCTAATGGAAAAGAACATCTTTAATAAATACACGTTCTATTGGATCTTAACGGTCGCCCTTTTTTATCTTGCGATTCAAGGATTAATTTCAGCCAATATTCTTCGTGCGTATTATCAGTCGATCTTACTGTTGATTGGGATCAATATCATCCTTGCGTTGGGCCTCAACCTCATCATAGGGATCACTGGTCAGTTCTCTTTGGGGCATGCGGGCTATATGGCCATTGGGGCTTACAGTGCCGCTATTACCTTAAAATATGTCAACGGAATACAAGGCTTGATCTTGGGAATGCTCATTGGTGCCCTGATCACGGCTTTGATTGCATTTTTGGTTGGTTTACCTGTCTTACGTCTGAAAGGGGATTATCTAGCGATAGCGACCTTAGGGGTCGGTGAGATTATTCGTATCATCATCCTTAATCTAGACATCACCAACAAAGCCGCTGGAATCAACAACATCGACAGGCTTGCGAGCATTCCATTGATTTTTGGGTTTGTTATCCTTGCTGTCATCGTGACCAGTAATTTCAAACGTTCTGCCTTAGGTAGAGCCTGCATCAGTATTTTTCAGGATGAGATCGCTTCCGAAGCTATGGGGATCAACGTCACCCGTTATAAAGTCATGTCCTTTATCTTTGGAGCAATCCTTGCTTCGTTTGGTGGGGCTTTGTTTGCGACTACCTACAGTGTCGTTCGTCCTGAATTTTTTGGTCTCAATCAATCAATTGATACCCTGGTCATCGTCGTTTTCGGCGGGATGGGTTCATTGACAGGGACCGTAGTCGCAGCATTTGCCTTGGGAATCATCAACTTGCTTCTGCAGCCCTTAGGCGATACTCGTATGATTTTGTATGCCATGGCTTTGATTGCCATCATGATTTTCCGTCCCAAGGGCCTAATGGGATCGTTTGAAGCCTCCTGGAAAAACTTTAAACTGCGAAAACCAAAACTTGCGCATGGAAAGGTGAACGAATGAGCCTTTTGAGTGTCCAAAAACTTACTAAGAATTTTGGCGGGATAACTGCCGTATCCAACGTCTCCTTTACGGTTGAAACCGGCGAACTCGTCGGTCTGATTGGACCTAACGGAGCCGGGAAGACCACCCTGTTCAATGTCTTGACGGGTGTTTATGATCCGACTGAAGGCAAGATCTTACTGACGAAAGGCGATAAAACCATTGAGCTCAGTAAACTGCCTCCCTACAAGATCACTCATCACGGGGTTGCCCGTACTTTCCAGAACATACGTTTATTCAAAGATCTGAGCGCCTTAGATAATGTTAAGATTGCCATGAACGAAGATGCTCAATACGGTTTGATTGGAGCTTTACTGAGACTTCCGCGCTTCTATCGTTCTGAAACCGATATCGATCAAAGAGCTAGAGCTTTTCTGAAGGAAGTCCATCTCGATGAGCTAGCTGAAATCAAAGCGAAGAATCTGCCTTATGGTAAACAACGCCAATTAGAGATTGCTAGAGCTATGGCGACCGGAGCCAAGATTCTGTTTCTTGATGAACCGGCTGCGGGGATGAATCCTCAGGAAACCCAGGCACTAACCAAATTCATCAAAGACATCAAAACCAAAATGAATCTGACGATTGTTCTAATTGAACACGACATGTCTCTGGTTATGGAAATCTGTGAGCGCATCTTCGTGCTCGACTATGGAAAACTCATCGCGGAAGGGACGCCTGACCAGATCAAACACAATCCAAAAGTAATAGAAGCCTATTTAGGAGATGAGGACTAATATGCTGAAAATCGAAAAACTAAACGTCTATTACGGTGTCATCCACGCTTTGAAAGATGTATCATTGGAAGTAGAAGAGGGCCAGATCGTTTCTCTGATCGGATCAAATGGTGCCGGTAAAACGACCCTGTTGAGAACCATTAGCGGGCTGATCAAAGCTTCCTCCGGATCCGTATTGTATCTCGGCAAGGAAATTCTAACCGAGAAACCCCAAAGCCTACCGATGAAAGGATTGGTTCAAGTCCCTGAAGGTCGTAAAATCTTCTCTGGATTGACCGTCTATGAAAACTTGCAGATGGGAGCATATCTGAGAAAAGACAAAGCCAACATCTCCAAAGATATCAACAAGATTTATGAACGTTTCCCTATCCTGGGTTCTAGAAAAAACCAGGATGCGGCAACCTTATCCGGTGGTGAACAACAGATGTTGGCGATCTCAAGAGCTTTGATGGCTAAACCTAAGCTACTTCTCTTGGATGAACCATCCATGGGATTGGCTCCTATCTTAGTCAAAGAAATCTTCAGTATCATCAAAGAGATCAACGCTCAAGGAACGACCATCTTATTGGTTGAACAGAATGCTTTCCAAGCCTTGAAGATCGCAGATAAAGCCTATGTCTTAGAAACAGGAACCATTGTCTTAAGTGGAACCGGAGCTGAATTGTTGAGTAGTCCTGAAGTCCAGAAAGTTTACTTGGGAGGTTAAAACCATGCTTGTAAAACATATGATGACCGTTAGTCCGATTTGTATTGGACCTGAACAAACCATTTCAGAAGTATTGGATCTGATGAGTAACAATGATATCCATCGTTTACCTGTCGTAGACAATGGGAAATTGGTTGGTTTGGTAACTCAAGGTGTCGTTGCGGAGAATTCCCCCTCACACTTGACCACACTTAGTATCCATGAGATGAATTATCTTTTATCGAAAACAAAAGTCAAAGACATCATGATCAAGAAAGTCGTTACGATTTCTCCTGATGCTTTGATCGAAGAAGCTGCTGATACGATGGAAGTCAAAGACATCGGTTGTTTACCTGTCACTGCGAAAGATAGTACCTTATTAGGGATCATCACCACAGGGGATATCTTATCTGCTTTCGTAAAATTCTTTGGATATCATGAAGCTGGGACTCGTGTAGTCTTAGACATCAGTGAAAACAAAGTTGGTGTCATCTCTGAATTAGGTAAAGTCTTCGCTGATGCGAAAATCAATGTATCCCACTTCTTGATCAGTTCTATGTCTGATAATGAATTCATCATAAGAGTCGATGATCCTGATAAGAAAAAAGTTGAGAAGCTATTGGAATCTAAAGGATTCACCGTCGTATCCGTACGTTAAACAGAGCCCAGGCTCTGTTTTTTTATGTTAAAATAAATGAGTTACGAGGTCACCTATGAAACAAATCGTGGTTGTTTATTCTCATTCAGGGAAAGCACTAGCCTTAGCTCAAGCATATGCAAAAGAACACAACGCGGATCTTCATCGTATAGAACCAAAATTCGATCCCCAAAGCTTCTTTGCTTATATCTATTTCGGATATAAATCTACTTTTAAGAAACCAGTTAAACTTAAAGAAGACCATGTCAACTTAAAACATTATGATCATATGACCCTATTTTCACCTATACACGCAGGTAAGTTGGCATCACCTGTAAGAAGTTATCTTTTTACACATAGAACGACACTACCTAAAGTAGACATCATCGTAACGCATCTCGCTAAAGATAATGACTATAAAGAAGCGGCTTATAAACTAGAAAAAGAGCTAATCTACAAGTTTAATCATATTGATTCGATCACCGTAGAATAAGGGAGAAAACAATGGACGTTATCATCTGTGGAAGTGGTCCTGCGGGAATACAAGCAGCACTCTATATTAAACGAGCAAATTTAGATGTTATGGTGATTGGGAAAGACGGAGGTTCTTTAAGCAGAACCGATAAAGTCGCCAATTACTTTGGGGTACCAACTATGAGTGGTCCTGAACTTTTGGCCATTGGTCATCAACAGCTCAAAGATCTCAATATTCCTTTGATCCAAGAAGAGATCACAGGACTTCATATGGAACTTGAAGGTTTCAGTATCATTACCGATAAGAATACCTATACTTCAAAAAGCGTTATCTTAGCGACAGGTTCTCCTCGTATGACGACCAAGCTAAAAGGCGTAAAAGAATTTGAAGGAAGAGGCGTTTCTTACTGTGCGATCTGCGATGCGTTTTTTCATCGCAATAAGAATGTCGCAGTTTTGGGACACGGTGAATATGCGGCCCACGAGGCAGCTGAATTGGTCAACATAGCTAAACAAGTTACTGTGTACACCAATGGTCTACAAGCTACGGGCCACTTCGATCCTAGAGTTATTATGAATACAGCTAAACTTAAGTCCGTCAAGGGATCAGAAAAAGTAGAATCTATTGAACTAGAAGATGGGACACTTGAACAAGTAAGTGGGATCTTCGTAGCGTTTGGGAGTGCATCTTCAGTCGATCTCGCAGTAACACTGGGTGTAGAAGTCAGTGGAAATAAGATCGTAGTCTCAGATTCAATGGAAACCAATGTGCCTGGTTTATTCGCTGCTGGCGATTGTACACCAGGACTTATGCAGATCAGTAAGGCAGTCGGAGATGGCTGTGTCGCTGGTCTACAAGCCATTACCTACTTGAGAAAATTAGGTTGATATGGAATTATTTGATGCAGTAGATCAGATCGGGAATAAGCTAGGTTTCGACTTGATTCGAGGTGAGCAGATCCCACAAGGTGTTTATCATAAAGTCGTACAGATTTTTACTTTTAATCAAGATAATCAGCTTTTAGTGACCCTAAGACATCCTGATAAGATCTTTGGTTTATTATGGGAAGTCACTGCAGGCAGTGTCATCAAAGGTGAAGATGAACTTCAAGGTGCTGTAAGAGAACTTGAAGAAGAAACAGGGATATTAGTAGATCCTAGTGACCTTAAGATCTTATATACCATGATCGAAGAAGATAGTATATGGTTTACCTATATGGTCAAGAAGACGATAGACGATAACCAGATTCGTTATCAAGATGGAGAAACCATCGACCATCGTTGGATCGATGCCTCAAGCTTTTTAAAGTACCTTTATGAAGGACAATTTCCCGAACCTATGAAAAGAAGAATGGAAGAACATTGGGAACTTCTAAAAGAGATATTGAAGGTAGAGGCAGATTTTGATATAATCTAAAAGCAATGCGCGTGTGGCGAAATTGGCAGACGCAC
>CAIXIN010000139.1 GCA_903919545.1 uncultured bacterium
AAGGTCCTTTTTCTATGGAAGTAAATTGTTGACTTGAGTCAATAGATCATTGATCTCATGAAGTAAGCCATTACGAGTAAGTTGGATGGCGATGATGGCTTCATAGGTTGTCTTTAATGTTGCCCAATCTTTAGTTTCTATCAAAGCTTTGATACCTGATGATAAAGCTTGGATATCACCTTTGGTATCTTTTAATGCGGTGTATTTTGCTTTTAATACTGTTGTAAGGGTCGTAAGTTGAGTCTTGATACTTTCATCTAGGATGATCTCATTGTTTTTGATATCGATCAATTTGAGTTTGATTTGGGTTCTTAGTTCAACGTTAGATGCCCAAATGAGTTTATTCTCTAGTCTATTTTCTCTTAGTTCAACAACTTTCGCACGAGCATCAGCTCTTAGTGGATTGTTAGCTTCTCCTAATGCAGAAACACTGAGTGCTCCTATAAGTAAGAATAGTGTAATGCTTATTAATGATAGGGTAATTTTTTTCATGGGTTCTCCTTAATTATCCAATAATGAGACATCTTCGATGTCATCTTGTGATTTCTGAAATCCATCCAATTCTTCTATGACTTGATTAAGATCTTCGATCATGCTTGTTTGAACTTGATCTGGTTGAGGATCATCCTTCTTTATAAATCGACATCCTGACAACAACAAGAGACAACATCCTATAACAGCACTTTTTCTTTTCATTACTTTCTCCTTATGAACCCATTTTACATAAGAAAGATTAGAAAATCATCGGTTAAACTGGGGCAAAGTTGTGGCAGTTCTTTCTTTTTACGCTAGATTATGCTTTTATAGTAATAAGGAAAACACGCGTATGAAACAACGGATCTATATTGCGGATGATGAAGCGAATATTCGATTCATCATTAGTTCATTTTTAAAGAATGAAGGATATGAGGTAATGGACTTTGAGAATGGGGATAGTCTATTAGATATGTTTATGAAACAACCTTGCGATATGGTTATTTTAGATCTGATGATGCAAGGCACAGATGGATTGAGCATATGTATGAAATTGCGTGAACGAACCAATGTTCCCATCATTATAGTTTCTGCTCGTGATTCTGAATTGGATCGGATCACAGGGATAACCATGGGCAGTGATGATTATATGATCAAACCTTTTTCACCTGTAGAATTGGTAGCTAGAGTCAAAGCTTTGTTTAGACGTGTACAAATGGATCAGAAATCTCATCAACAAGAAATCTATACCTATGAAGATATCCTTATCAATACCGCTCAACGAAGTGTAAAGATAAAAGATGTTCCTTTGGTTTTGACCCCTACGGAATTCTCACTTCTCACCTATCTTTTTCAACACTCAGATAGAGCTGTATCTAGAGCAGAGTTACTTAAGAACGTATGGAATTTCGATTTTGAGGCAGATACCCGAGCCACAGACGATATTATGAAACGTCTACGAAAGAAATTGATCTTAAGTGAGGTTTTGATCGAATCAGTGTGGGGCTTTGGATTTAAACTGAGTAAGAAGGAAACCCATGAGAACACTAAGTAGTAAAATATCTCGTCCTATCATTGCTTTGTTTATCATCGTTCCTATTTTGATCATGCTTATATTTAATGTATCGGCTCGATATTTTGTGAATAAGGCGACATCCAATGAATTGACCAATGTCGTCCAAAACATACAATCTCTTTCAGAAACGATCCTTGATAAAGAATTGATTGATTCAGGATCGATCATTACCACAGAAAACATCAAACGATTGTCGCTTATCCAAGCAGCCTTAAGGGTATCCAAATACTCGATGAATACAGAGTTGGTCATCCTCAATGATGCGGGAAAAGTCATCTTTCCTCAAAGTTATGAGGATAGCTTCCTAAGTGATGCCTTGATTCGACGAGCTTCTCTGAAGTCAAGTAGTGAAGATCAACTTACCCGTTTTATCAGTGGTGGAAAGACCTATATGTTTATCTCACAAACTGTAGATGGGGTAGTAAGAGACTATCGTGTATTCTTTATCGCTTCTGCGGCTTCTTCAGATGCTTTGATCCGTTTTATGAATTTGGTGTTGGTGCTTGTGTTGATTGTCTCTACGATCATTGCGGTAGGGATCACCTTATCATTATCTAAAAAGATAAGTGCTCCTTTAGTGAATGCAGCTAAAACCACGCATAAGGTAGCATTAGGTGAGTATGGCATTCTAGAAGACAACAGTGATTGTATTGAAGTCAATGCCTTGATCACAGGACTTAATACGATGTCTAAGAAACTTAAGTCTACAGAAGAAGCTCAACGCTCATTTCTTCAAAATGCCTCCCATGAGTTAAGAACCCCTTTGATGTCTATCCAAGGGTATGCGGAAGGCTTATCTCAAGGTATCTTTAAAGAAACAAAAGACATCGCTGATTTGATCGGACAGGAATCTCATCGATTAAATCGTTTGGTTGATGAGCTATTGACCTTATCTAGGATAGAGTCAGGAAACTATACCATCGATCATCAAGTGCTTAATCTATGTGATGCGATGAAAGATTATATCCAAAGGGCCAATGGTTATGCCTTATTGGAGAAGAAACTCATCGAGCTAAAAACAGATGAAGATCCTTTGATGATCAAGGCTGATGATGATCTACTCTTTAGAGCCGTTTATAATGTCTTAACGAATGCGATAAAGTATGCATCTACAAAGGTCATTGTTACCTTAAGTGGGAATAAGAGTGAAGTTAAGATAACTATACAAGATGATGGGGAAGGATTATCTCAGAAGGATTTGCCTTATCTATTCGATCGTTTCTATAAAGGTCCAAAAGGTAACTTCGGTCTAGGTCTAGCCATCGCTAAAACATCCATTGAGATGCTAAACGGAAAGATCTCTGCTGAGAATAAAGAAGGAGCTTTGTTTATCATTACTTTAGCTCGTCAATAAAAAAGGACCCACAGGGTCCTAGTTGTATTTGGCTGTTTTTCCTTTTAAGTTGGTACTATACACTAAGGTATAAGGCGCATCTGTAGGGTTGCTTGATCCACTTGCTGTTCCAGTAAGGAAATCAACTGAGGCATATCCTGCAGGTGCTTTTTGATAATCGAAGATCCATATCGCATAGAGCGTTTGATCAGGATGATCAAGATTATATTGATTAAGATAAGCATAGGCTTCTTCAAAAGGAAGGATAAATAAGGTCTTAGATAATGCTTCTGCGATCGTCGCACTTTCTGTAGTAAAGATCGTTACAGAATGAATACCATTATCGACAGGATAGAAGGTCTTAGGATCGATGACGTGATGATAATACTTTCCATCTGAGCCTTGATAATAATTCTGATCATCACCTGAACTGGAAAGGGAAAATGAATTCGCAAGATAAACATAGTCTAGTTCGATGTAAGGATTGCCTCTGATCGGAGCTCTTATGCCTACGTTCCAATTCAGTTTGTTAGGCTTAGATCCAATCATGACAGAGCTGCTTCCTCCAAAGGATAGAAGCCCACTTTCTAGACCAGCTTCTTTTAATTTAGCGGCGACCAAATCAGTCGTATATCCTTTAGCGATGCCACCCAAATCAAGTGATGCTTGAACATTGGTGATATAGACAGTATTGGCCGTATCATCGATCTGAACGAAGTCCCAACCAACATACTGAGAGGCAGCTTGTAGTTCGATCAAAGTAGGGATTGGCGCTAGATCTCCACCTTCATTAAGACTTTGACCTTCTTCACGATAGTTATGCCAGATCCTTAATACAGCACCTAAAGAAGCATCGAAGGTCCCTAAAGATTTTGTTTGCCATTCTTTAGAAATCAACAATAAGTCGATCAAACTTTGATCGACAACTACAGGTGCAACGCCCGCATTATCATTGATGGTCTTAAGGTTATTGACACCTTCGACATCATTGTATTTATCGAAAATATGATTTAATCTTAGGTATTCAGATCTAACGAGATCGACATAGACATCAAAGCTGCTTTTTTTCTTCACATAGCCGGTGAAACTGACTGAGATCTCACTGCCATTCATACTGGCCCCGATCTCTGTCAAAACCACCACGCACTTATAGTAAGATGTTCCATCAACGGAAGCACAACTGTATTTGGAAGTGTCACTAGGTGTACACCCGCTTAAGGTCAGGATCATCACAATAAATAAGACATAAAGTTTGTTCATAAAAAATCTCCTCGTGAGTATTTTACCACAAGTGAAGGACTACTGTTTTTTTACTAATCACAACTTATCACTTGTACAAATTATGTTATAATAAACAAGGTAATTTGAAAAGTGAAACTTTTCGCATGAAAGGTAAGGTGAGTTTATGCCACTATGGGTAGGACCGATGAATACACATCTCAACGGTCATAAAGAATTGACAGCGCAAAACGAAATCGTGACTGTCAAACCTAAAGGCGATGTATACATTCCATTATCCAATGGAAACAACGCTGCTGTGGAAGTTTTAGTTAAAGAAGGGGACAAAGTTAAGGTTGGGTCATTATTGGCCAAACGTAGTGTTCCATTTATTGTTCCGATTTATTCTTCAGTTTCTGGGACTGTTGGTCCAGTAAAATCGATGATGCATGCCGTTCTAAAACCTTGCGATCATTTGGTTATCCACGATGATGGTAAATATGAAAAGATCCAAGCATTCAAACCTTTGGATTTTGAAAAAGCAAGCCGAGAAGAATTGGTTGATTTCATCATGAACTCAGGTTTACAAGGCTGTGGTGGTGCTGGTTTCCCAACGTATATGAAATATAAGAATCCAGTTGGAATCAATACCTTGATCATCAATGCGGTCGAATGTGAACCTTATATAACAGCAGATTATCGTACGATGAAAGAATTCATCGACGATTTAGTCTATGGGACGAAAGCTCTATTAAAAGCATCTACTGCTAAAGAAGCCATCATCGCCATTAAGAAAAATAAGGTTGAGGTCTGTCATAAGATCCAAGCTTTATTAGCGACTGAACCTAACATTAAATTATTCATGGTTCCTGATCTTTATCCTATGGGATGGGAAAGAACTTTAGTTCATAAATATACCAATAAACGTTATGATAAATTGCCTTCTGAAATCGGTGTTATCGTCAACAATGCGACAACAGCGGTTACCTTAGCCCAATCCTTGAAATTAGGCAAAGCTACGGATGAGAAGATCGTAACCTTCTCAGGTGATGGATTAAAGCATCCTGTCAACGTAAGAGTTCCTTATGGGACAACGATCAAGGATGTCGTCGAAGCAATTGGTGGTTATTCCTCAGAAGATGTCTTATTGATCGCAGGCGGACCTATGATGGGCAAAACCATCACTACGGATCAATTCGTCGTGACTCAATACGCCAACGCCATCACCATCTTAAAAACCCAAGCTGAAGAAGCTTTGGCTTGTATGAGATGTGGTCGTTGTAACGATACTTGTCCTGCTGGATTATTGCCTGTAAGAATAAACAATGCTGAAGCTGCAAAAGACCTCGATCTTATCGCTAAACTAAGCGCTGATCAATGTATCGAATGTGGCCTATGTTCTTATATCTGTCCTTCAAGAATTGACGTTACTGAAGGGGTCAGACGTGCTAAACGTGCCCTTCAATTGAGAAAGAAATAGGAGGAACTCAACATGAAATTTACATTTAGACCTTCTCCTAATTATCGTCAGCCATTATCGACTCAACGCATTATGACTGAGTTGACGATCTGTATCGCTTTGGTCTTAGGTTATAACGTAGGATATTACTTCTTAGTTCATGGGGCTGAATATGGTTGGCACGCTTTAGCGATGATCGCCACCTCCTTAGGAACTGCCGTTGCGGTAGAATCCTTATGGGCCTTCTTCTACGCTAAGAAAAATGTCTTTAAATACTTGTCTACCTCTTTCCCATGGGTTACCGCACTTTTGTTTGTCGGTATGATGGGTGTCAATAAACCACTGTATGTCATCTTCGTTGGATCATTGGTGGCTACCTTAGTTGGTAAATTGGTCTTTGGTGGATTTGGTCAAAACGTATTCAATCCTGCTGGGGTTGGACGTGCATTCACCGTATTGGCTTTTGGTGGATTCATTGCCTCTCAATTTCCAGATATCGTTTCAGGATCTACCCCAAATAATGTTATGGAATCCTTAGGTTGGGTCATCACAAAACCTGAAGCTGTCAGTGCTTACTTAAGTCAATTCAATGGTGTATGGGGCTTGTTTACAGGCCAATACGTTGGTGCCTTAGGTGAAACAAATACCTTATTGATCATGGCAGTTGGGATCTACTTATCTTTCCGTAAGATCATTGATTGGAGAGTTCCAGTCGTATTTATTGGTTCCTTGTTTGCTTTTGCGACCATTATTATGTTTGCGAAAGGTATGGATTG
>CAIXIN010000140.1 GCA_903919545.1 uncultured bacterium
AGACATCATCATGGCTGACGCCTTGACCGCCTCCCTACAAAATCCGGATCAACCGTTATTCTCTGCTGAATTTCAAGGTGGTTTCCAAACGGAACATCCGATCTTACAACCAACATCAATCGACCTTAATTCAAGACTATGTATCGCTGATGGGATGAATGGGATCAACTATTATATGTTTGTGGGTGGTTATAATTGGCATGATTCTGGTTTGTTTGGTAAGAATCATGATTGGCAAGCTCCTATCGATTTTAAAGGCAACTTACGTCCAAGCTATCATGCGATCAAAGCATTAGGTAAAAGTATCAATGCTTTAGGTGTAAATTTCCTAGAGAGTAAACAAGCATCTGATGTAACCATAGGATTTGATCCTGATAACTATATGACTGAGTATTGGGTAAGTGCGACTCAAGCGATGAAAGATCGTTTGTCAACACTTAGAGATGTTGGGCTCTTTGGATTAGGTAGAAGTCTATCACTTAACAATATAAGCTATGATGCCTTAGATCTAACAAAAGCATCATCTATTCCATCTCATATCAAAACCATGATCATCATGGGGATGCCTTGGATGAATGCCTCTGTTCAACAAAAACTTTCTGATTATGTTACTCAAGGTGGAACTTTAGTTTTACTAAATGAAGTTCCTACAATGGATTATTATGGGGAGAAATGTAATATCTTAAGTCAAACTTTGGGTCTTAAGTTGAAAAATGTAGAATATTGGACCTTCTGTAATTATGATGAATGGGATTCGATCAATGTGTCTGAACTTCATATTTATGAACACACTAATGGTTTCTTTGAAAGTACTAAAACCAAAGAAACTGCATGTTTCTTGAAGTCTATTGGGAAGGGCCAAGTCTATATGATGGGGATCCTGATGCATAATGAACGCTTGTTTAAAGAGGATGTTTGGGCTTCCTTATTCAGCAAAGTCGATCTTAACTCAAAATACAGCGTAAATGATCGTGTTTATCTTAGTGAAAGAAGATCTTCTCAAACCACTTATTTTAGTGCCTTGAATATTGATGAATATCGTAAGACTTTAACGATCAAACGCTTAGGTAAACTTATGTTTGATGGTCATCCTTTGATTCTACAATCAAGACAAGGTGTGATCTTACCCTTAGGATTGATTCTAGATCATGAAGTGGTATTAGAATACAGTACAGCAGAATTGATTGAGAAAAACACATCTACTTTAATCTTTAACATCACAGCCAAGGAAGCTTGGATCAAATTCAGTGGTGTTCAAAAGCTTCATGTATCTCATCCGCATACCTTGATCAAAGACGGTGATTCCTTAGTGGTTCATTTGGTCAATCAAGACGAACAACAGATCACGATAGGAGAATTTGTATGAAAAACTTTATGAATCCTTATGGCCATTTCAGTGCTGATGGTCGAGAATACATCATCACCAATCCCAATACACCTCGTCCATGGGGAAATGTGATTTCCAATGGAGATTTCGGGATGATGATCTCACAGAATGGTAGTGGTTATTGTTGGAGAGGCAATGCGGGTCAAAACCGTATCACACGTTCTTTCCAAGACCTCATCAAAGACAATTGGGGCCAATACTTCTATATTCGAGATCTTGATACACATAAGTTCTGGTCAACATCTTTAAAACCAGTCATGAGTAAATCTAAGGTCTATGAAGTTGCGCATGGGTTAGGGTATTCTCGATTTACTCGAGAAATCAATGGGATTCTTTCTGAAATGACCGTATTTGTCAGTGTTAAAGATCCTGTTCAGATCTTCTCGATCAAATTGACCAATGTCACCAATACTGTTAAAAATCTAGATTTAAGTTCTTATAGTGAATGGTCTTTGGGTTTTGCGCCAGATGAACATCGAGAATTCCATAAGCTCTTCATAGAAACTGCAGTAGATCTAAAACATCAAGCAGTTACCGCACGTAAATGTCTATGGGGCTTTGGGGATGAAAAGGGTAGACACAACAATACTTCTTGGCCTTATACCGCATGGTTTGCCAGCAGTGAACCTTTAAAATCCTATGATTGTGATAAAGAAAGCTTCTTAGGGATGTATCGCAACGACAATGAACCTGTTGCGATGGAACTTCCTAAATTAACCCAACGTTCTGGTCGATTTGGGGATGCGATCGCAGCCCTACAAGTTGAAGTCAAACTAGAACCCAATGCCTCTAAAACGATCGTGTTTACTTGTGGTATCGCAGAAGACGATAAAGAAAATCACTTGGAATTTATTAAACGCTATACCAATGAGAAAGCAGCTGTTTCGACTTTAAAAGAAGTCGGAGAATTCTGGAGCCGTTTTGTCGATACAGAAGTGGTAGAGACACCAGATGATGCGCTGAATCTTATGACCAATATTTGGTTGAAGTATCAATCGATCTCCTGTCGTTTATGGGGCAAATCAGCTTTCTATCAAGTCTCCGCAGGTTATGGATATCGTGATCAACTTCAAGATTCACAGATCTTCTTGGTCAGTGAACCAGAATATACAAAGAAACAACTCTTGATGCATGCGGAGAAGCAATTCATCGAAGGGGATGTTGAACACTGGTGGTTTACGATCAAAGGATGGGGACCTCGTGGAAACTGTTCAGATGATCTATTATGGTTACCGTTTATCTTAGATGCCTATTTAAAAGAAACAGGAGACTTCTCGATCTTAGATGAGAAGGTTCCCTATATAAATGGACCAGCAGAATCGCTTTATAGTCATTGTAAACGTGCCATTGAGAAAGTCTTTACTCGATTCTCACCACGTGGAATCCCACTGATGGGTGATCATGATTGGAACGATGGGCTCAGTGCCGTTGGGACAGACATGAAAGGCGAAAGCTTCTGGGTCGCAGAATTCTTATATCTGATCTTAGAAAACTTTATCCCACTCTCTATTGAACGAAAAGACACTATGTTTTTCGAAAAATGTCAGGATGTTCGTAAGAACTTAAAAGAAGCGATGAATCAATATGGATGGGATGGGAATTGGTTCTTACAGGCAACTACCGATGATGGGCTCTTATTAGGCTCAAAATCCAACGATGAAGGTAAGATCTTCCTGATGCCTAATAATTGGGCAGTCATCTCTGGGATCTCTGAAGAAAAACGCTTAAAAGAAGCCATGAAGAATGTCTCAGAGTACTTATTAAAAGACTATGGGACTCTGCTTAATTATCCTGCTTTCACTTCTCCAAGAACAGATATTGGATATGTGACGAGATACGCACCCGGACTGAGAGAAAATGGTGGCGTTTATACACACGCTGCCACATGGTCAGTATGGGCCTACAGTTTAATGGGCCAAAGCGAGAAAGCTTATGAGGCTTATCGTAAGATCTGTCCACCTAATCGAAGTAAAGACATCGATGTCTATAAGGCTGAACCTTATGTGACACCTGGAAACATCGATGGACCTCTCTCTGAATACTATGGAAGAGGCGGTTGGAGCTGGTATACCGGTAGTTCTCAATGGCTACATCGTGTAGGTACCCAATGGATCTTAGGCGTAAGGCCTGAATTCAATGGCTTACGTATAGAGCCTTCTATCCCAAAGAAATGGGACTCGTATAAAATCAAACGCGTGTATAGAAATGCTACCTATGAGATCACAGTGAATAACCCAAAACACAAAAACAGTGGGGTAAGTTCGATCATCGTCGATGGGTTAGCATTTGAAGGAACGCTCTTACCGATCTTCGCAGATCATAAGACGCATACGATCGTGGTTACTTTATAGGCTATTACAGATGAAAATCTGTTAAGCATAGAACGAAATTTCAAGGAGGAAATGAACTAATGAAATTTTTCGTAAAGATGATGGCTGTAGCGTTGTTACTCGCAGGATTAACCGCTTGTGCCGAAAAAAGAGAAGAAGTAACACTACGCTATGCCAACTGGAACGTGGGTACTGAAGAAGAAAACAATATCCAACGTCAATTGGTCGCTGCTTATGTTGCAGCTAATCCTAATGTCACCGTAGAATTCGTTGACATGTCTGGAATGGGCTGGGACGACAAACTAACGGCTTTGGCCGCTGCTGGTGAATTACCAGATGTCTTTATGGCAAACAATGTTCCTAACTATGTTAAGAACGGTTGGTTGGCTGATGTTGCAAGCTTGGTCAAGAGTGACAAAGATTGGGCAAAAGTCTCCGACGCATTAAAAACGATGTTTACCTATAATACCGCTGTTTATGGGCTTCCTGCAGCTCAATTCATCATGGGTTATTGGGTTAATAAAGACTTGTATGATGCTGCTAATCTTGATGTTCCTGAATATGGCATTTCTGCCTCCGATTGGGAACAATCTGTTATTGATCTGACCGACATCGAAAACGGAGTCATGGGTCTTGATGAACAAGAATTCGTGGCTGGTTGGTATGGAAATACCATCAATTCCGATTTGAAGTGGTTCAGCTTTGATGGAATGCATATGAATTATGATTCACAAGCCTTCAAGAATGCGGTCAACAAGGCCATCTCCTTGAAACCATATACTTGGCAAGGTTTGAATCCTGAACAACAAGCCGCTATCGGCGGTCCGTGGGAATTTGCGGCCAAAGGTAAATACGGTTTACGTTGGGATGCTTCTTGGTCATATGGTTATTTCGCTGAAACAGCTACCTTCGAATTTGACTTCGTTGGTATTCCTGGTGGAACACAAGCTTTGGTTGCTGACGTTATGGTCGTTTCCAAAGACACAGCGAATTTGAAAGAATCCTATCGTTTTGCTAAATGGATGTCCTTCTCAGTTGCTGCTTATGCTGAAGAAGTAAAATTAGTAAAAGCTGCCGGTACTGGCGCTCCTAAGATGCCTGTCGCTATTGACACCGCTTCCTTGGATCTCTATAAAGAATTTATCGGAAGCAAACCTGGTATCTTGGCTGCTTTGAATAACTTGGATAACAGCTTAGTCGAATCCTTGGCTAAAGCTATCCCGGGTTACGTTGAAGCTCGTTGGACTGCCAAACCTGGTATCGCTTATGAAGGCAGAGACGATGCTTCTATCGGCGATGTCTTGTACGATGTCATTAATGGAACAGTTTCCTTAGCTGACTACTCCAATCAACTGCAAACATTCGCCAATACAAAATTGGATGATGCAAAAGCAGCTTTAGGCTTAGAATAAAAAAGATATAATGTGTGGGAGGCATTGTTCACAATGCCTCCCTTACTTTAAAAAAACTATGAAAACCTCAACACGTGGACTACTTATCTCTTTAACCCTTATCCTACTCTTGTTTTCACAAGCTTTTAATGTGTTTGCGGAGTCTTTGGTAGAACCAAAGTATTCCGAGATATTAAAAGACTGGGAAGATTTACCAGATAATACAACCAAAGATGATCAACAAATCATCTCAGCGACAGCCTTCAATTTACCATTAGCCAACGATGAGATCAGTGCTTTGTATGATCATGAAAGTATTCTTCTACAGCCCAACACCCATGCACAATTTGAGTTGGTCATAGAAAAGACTGGTTTTTATACCTTTGTTTTTAATTATGCCAATGATGTCCATAGTATCAATGCCCCTGAACTCGCCATAAAAATAGATAATGTTTATCCTTTCTATGAGATGAGACGCATCATTTTCCCTCATACTTTTTTTGACACAGAGAAAACTTTCGGTCTTGATCGATATGGGAATGATACCTACATCAATTTAGAAAGAAGAAGCATATGGATGAAAAATGAACTAAGAGATCCTAATTTTAGTGAACCTTATCCTTTTAAGATTTATTTAACTCAAGGTGTTCATCAGGTTGATTTAGAAGGCTTAGTAAGTCCAGTTTATTTAGGTGATATCACTATAAAAAGTGTTTCTGAATATTTAAGTTATTCTCAATACAAAGCCTTATATAGTCAAGCTTCTAGTGGTTTTATACAAACAATCGAAGCTGAACACCCAAGTTATAGAAATAGCACTTCAGTGGTTACCGCAACTGACCGTAGTTTAAACGTGACGCCTTATGACAGTTATCGTTTACTCATGAATACCTTAGGAGGAACCACATGGAGTCGTAGTGGATCTTCGGTTACTTATGAAATTAGTGTAGCTCAAGCTGGCCTCTACCAATTGAGTTTCTTTGCGATTCAAAATACAAAATCAAATTATACTGTCTATCGTAAGATAAAGATCAATGGACTAGTTCCTTTTGAAGAAGCTAACGCTTTTCCTTTTAAATATGGACAATCCTATAAGGATATCGTATTTGCGGATCAAGATAAGAACCCTTATCAGTTTTATCTGAATAAAGGTCTTAATACGATTACGATCGAAGCTACAGTATCACCATACAATTCTGCCATTCAAAAAATAGATGCCGTCCTAAAAGAAATCAATACGCTCTCCTTAGAAATCAAGAAATTGGTTGGGAATCAAAATAATCCTTATAAAGAATGGATCATTACCGACTATATTCCTAATCTACAAGATCGTCTTGTCTCTATGGCCGATCGTTTAGAAAGTGATTTAGATGTGATTGTGTCTGTCTTGGGATCTAAAGGTTCCGCAGAAGCCTTATCCTATAAGATGGCCATCGATAATCTTAGATTCTTAGCGAAATCACCCAATAAAGTTCCTAACCGAATGAACAGATTCTCAACAGGATCAGGTTCTGTCGCACAGCTTTTAGGCACGGTCTTACCTTTACTCCAACTAACGCCTTTAGCCATCGATAAATTTACCATTTATAGTCCAGATCAAATCGTTAAAACAGAAAAGAGTTCATTATGGAATTCTTTCGTCGAAAGTATTAAACAATTTATTCACTCCTTTACGAAGAATCCTTATGACTCTATAGGTGCAGCCCCAGATGAAATCGAAGTATGGGTCAATCGTCCTCGACAATATGTGGATTTACTTCAATCAATGGTAGATGAGACCTTTACCCCATCAACAGGCATCAAGGTCAAGTTTTCAATCATGCCTAATGAAAGCAAATTGGTTTTGGCGAATGCGGCCAATATCCAACCTGATGTTGCATTAGGGGTAAGTACAGATAAACCTTATGAATTAGCGATCCGTGGAGCGCTTTATGATCTAAGAAGTTTCGATGATTTCGATCAAATGATTGGGATTTATTCACCAGGAGCTCTGCTTTCCTACATTATCAATGACTCAGTCTATGCGATCCCTGAAACACAAGATTTCTGGGTTACCTTTTATCGAAAAGACATTTTAGCTGCTTTAGGGATTCCAGTACCTCATACTTGGGATGAAATCCTTGAGATCTTACCTGAACTACAAAGATATGGGATGAATTTCAATACAGCATTAAGTTCAGGAAGTGGAATGAAAGGCTTCTTAGCGACAGCACCTTATCTATTTAATCAAGGGGCTTCATTGTATAGCAAAGATGGATTTAGTACGAACATAGGTTCAGAAGAAGCCATCAAAGCCATTCGTTTTATGGCAGAAAGCTTTACGATCTATGGGATGCCTTTAACGACGGCCAGTTTCTATAATTCATTTAGATATGGAGAGATCCCAGTAGGGATCAGTAATATGACCACCTATGTCCAACTCTTGGCTGCAGCGCCTGAAATCGCTGGTCAATGGGACATTACCTTATATCCCGCAACGGTCTTGGAAGACGGGACTGAAAATCGCTATACCACAGGATCTGCTCAGACCAGCATTATGTTTAAAAAGACAGAACATCCAGAAGAATCTTGGACCTTTATGAAATGGTGGATGAGTACAGAAACACAAACCAATTTCCAAGATCAGTTGATCTTAAGATATGGTCCAGAATATTTATGGAGTTCAGCCAATTTAGAAGCCTTCGCCAATAATTCTTTCTCCGCTGCGCATAAAGCCGTTATTCTAGAACAGTGGCAATGGCTTCAAGAACCTGTCAAACTTCCAGGAAGTTATATGCTTGAACGTGAACTCAGTAACGTATGGAATAAGATCGTATTTGATGGGGTAAACCCAAGAGTAGCGATTGATCGTGCTGTCATCTTGGTCAATCGAGAAATCACACGTAAAATGGAAGAATTTGGTTATATGGAAGACGGGATCAAAATAAAAGACTATAAGGTGCCTACCATAGAGATGGTGAAAGGTTGGATTGAAAATGCCAAGAAATAAGCGTTTAAAAATCAAATCATGGGCTAAAAAAGAGGGAAGTGCTTATGGCTTTCTTACGATGTATGCCTTGGCCTTTATTATCTTTATTGTGCTTCCTGTATTGGCTGCTTTCTTCTTATCATTCACTTCGTTTGATACCCTACAATTTCCTACCTTTAATGGGATAAAGAACTATATCATCCTTTTAACTCAAGATGAAGTATTCATGCAATATATTTTACCTAATACAATCAAATTTGCGGTCATCGTTGGACCTGGAGGCTATCTATTGTCCTTTGGTTTGGCGTGGGTATTGGCTCAATTACCGAAGTTATCTCGCACTGTTTTTGCCTTGATCTTATACTCCCCATCGATGACTTCAGGAGTTGCGATGTCTGTGGTGTGGATGATTACCTTTAGTGGGGATCAAAATGGATATCTAAACAATTTTCTTATGAACGCTAATTTGATCGCAGAACCGATTCAATGGCTTCAGTCACCTCAATACCTTATGACGATCATGATGATCGTTACTCTGTGGAGCAGTATGGGTGTAGGCTTCTTAGCCATGTTGGCAGGTATTCTAGACATCAATCCTGAGATCTATGAAGCAGGTTATCTAGATGGAGTTAAGAATCGTCTTCAAGAAATCATCTATATTACGATTCCTTCGATGAAACCACAGATGTTGTTTGGTGCGGTTATGGCCATCGTCGGTACCTTCCAAGCAGGGGCGATAGGTGTTATGTTGTCTGGAAGTAATCCAACTCCTCAATATGCAGGATCCTTGATCGTTAATCATATCGAAGATTATGGATTCTTACGTTATGAAATGGGTTATGCTGCTGCTGCGTCGGTGGTTTTATTGCTTTTGGTCTATGTTTTCTCTAAGATCGCCATTCGTTTATTTACGGAGAAAGATTAAGATGAAGAAGAGAAAGACCAAACGTTTTGCGAGCTTAACGAATGCTCGTATCAATCCTAAAGGTTTTCATCCTAGTCAAATCAAGTTTTATGTTTTATTGACACCTTTAGCGTTTATTATGTTGCTTCCTATAGTATTCATCTTTTCTCATGCATTCAAACCATTAGATGAACTCTTTGCTTATCCACCAAAGTTCTTAGTTTCTAATCCTACTTTACAGAATTTCATCGATCTATTTGCTCGTATGGGCAATTCTGGGGTTCCTGTAACACGGTATTTATTTAATTCGATCTTGATTACTGCGATCACGGTTTTTATGACGATCATCGTTTCTACGACGGCTGCATTTGCCTTATCTAAGAAACGTTTCAAACTAAAAAACACTTTGTTTATGGTCAATACCGTAGCGTTGATGTTTGTTCCTATTGCGGTTTCTATTCCGCGTTTCTTGATCATACAAAATATTGGTTTAATGGATACTTTCTTAGTTCATATCGTACCTGGTCTAGCGATGCCTGTTGGACTCTTTCTATTGAAACAGTTTATGGATCAGATTCCTGATAGTGTTATAGAAGCTGCTCAAATGGATGGGGCAAATGATGTCCAAATCTATTGGAGGATCATTTTACCTATGATCAAACCTGCCATAGCGACCATAGCGATCCTTGCATTCCAAGCCAGTTGGAACAATGCGGATACTTCAAGTATGTATATAAGTTCAGAAAGCTTAAAGACTTTTGCGTTTTATCTATCGACATTGACCTCAACTACATCTGGGAATACCGTTGCTGGTCAAGGTCTACAAGCCGCCAGTTCCTTAATTATGTTTCTTCCTAACATCATCATTTTCGTCTTCCTTCAAAATCAAGTCATGAACACTATGTCTCATTCGGGGATCAAATAATGAAAAAGATCTCTATCTTAGTTCTAAGTATTCTGATCTTACTAAGTGCTTCAGTCTCTGTCTTAGCTGAAACACCTTATACGACCTGGGCTTGGGGTCCTAATGGACATGGGGTCAAGACTCAGGCAGCTTATGAACCTTTAAGTCAATTGGATCTACCCATCAAAAACGCTGAGGATATGTTTATTACCGATGATGGCGCTATTTATATCGCAGATACAGGACACAAAAGAGTCATCAAGATCGTCGATGAAGTCATCGTGATGGAATATGGACTTGGGATCTTAGAAGGTCCTACGGGTATCACTGTCGATGAAGATGGAACGCTTTATGTTGCCGATGGGGCAAGCAATACCATAGCGATCTTTAGCGCTAGTGGCGAACTACTTAAACAATTTGGAACGCCTACTGAACCTTTATTTGGGAAAACCAATGAATTCTTACCTCGTAAGATCGCCATCGATGTCCGTAAGAATCTTTATATCATTTCTGAAGGATCAACGGATGGCATCGCTCAGATGAACATCAACGGAAACTTTATTGGATACTTTGGAGCTAATTTAGCGACCATGTCTTTAAAGATGCTTCTTCAAAGATTGTTTATGTCGGAGGAGCAATTGGCTCAGTTTATTAAAAACGAAGCACCTTCTCCTACCAACATCGCCATAGATAGTAAGAGCTTAGTCTATACCGTTTCAGCAGGTGCTTTACCTTATAAAGCATTGCGTAAATTCAATATCGCAGGCAATAACATCATCAGCGATACTTACTCAGGTCTTTCAACAAGAGATGTGTTTGTCTCTGATGATGGAATCATCGTCACCATCAATGCGGATGGGGATGTCTATGAGTACGACAATACTGGTTTCTTACTCTTTGTGTTTAGCGTCAAAGATCAAGGTGAACAACGCTTAGGGACAGTTGTTGATCCAACAGCCATCGTTAGATTTAACAATCAAATGTATATCTTGGATAAGAATCGCAATGCAATCGTCATCTATCAAAGCACTGCTTTCGCCAATGTGGTACATGAAGGTGTTCGTTTATATACAGAAGGCTTGTATCAACAAGCCCAAGTCTATTTTGAGAAAGTCATCAATTCTAATGGATCTTTTATCCTATCTTATGCGGCCTTAGGTAATGCCTATTATCAACAAAGAGATTTCGAAAAGGCGCTTAAATACTTCCGTTTATCTGAATCACGGTATTGGTATTCTATGTCATTTTGGGAAATACGTAATGTGATTATACAAGATTACCTATTGACCTTTATTTTAGTGATCTTAGGCTATGTTTTATTAAAAGCTCTCTTGAAACGACTCAATCGAAAACTTCATTTTACTTTACCTATAGAAAAGTTATGGGATCGATTAAAGAAATATAAACTCGTCGATGATTTTAGATTTATGCTTAGCTTTATAAAACACCCCATCGATGGGTATTACTATATTAAACGAAAAGAACGAGGATCTATGAGATTTGCCTTGATCATTTTCGCCACAGTGATCCTCTTTAGATTACTATCGCTTTATATGACAGGGTTTATCTTCTCACCTTATACCACTCCTAATCAGATCCATATCGAAAATGAAGTCTTCATGATTGCGGCCTTATTGGGTCTATTCATTGCTTCTAATTATTTGATTTCTACCATTAGTGATGGGGAAGGTAGAGTTAGTGATGTGGTGATTGGGACAGCGTATGCCTTGTTCCCTTATGTATTGCTTATTTTACCTCTAACACTGATTTCTAATGTATTGACGCTCAATGAGATCTTTATCTATCAAACACTAGAACAAGTCATCTACGCTTGGATTTTATTAAATCTATTCATCATGGTCAAAGAGATTCAAAATAATACTTTCTCAGAAAATGTCCGAAATATTCTATTGACTATATTTACGATGATCATGATCGTGCTTGTTGCTTATATTTTGTACTATTTAGGAAGCCAATTGTATGAATTTATCAATACAATACTTCAGGAGGTTAGGGTTCGTGCGTAAAACTAAAATCTTAATAGGATGCATGATCTTGATGCTTTCGATAGGGAATGTGCACTCGATCAAAGCCATCAGTACTTCTGTGACCACGAATCAATATACCCAAGTCGATACCTATGATGATACTTGGATCAACAATCAAGTTATTCCTGTAACTTATCAAAAAGTAGGTGAGAATGAAACCTATGTTTTATATGCAAATCCAGAAACAATCGCGTTTAAAGTCGTCGATAAGCGTAGTGGATATGTATGGCACAGTAATCTTGATGAGGTTACTGAAGCGGATGACTTAAACAAGAAATGGACTGCATTTGCCCAATCTGGAATCAGTCTAGATTACATTACTAAAAAAGCAACTACTGTTCGATTAGACATCACCAAAGATAATCCAAATATTAGTTTTAATGTCTTGACCAATGGCTTTAGTGCCAAAGTGAGTTATGCCTTGTATGGATTA
>CAIXIN010000141.1 GCA_903919545.1 uncultured bacterium
ATCGTATCGATTATTGGTAAATATATCTTTTATAAAAGTCTTAATGAATTGATAACCTATACCTAACAAATAGTAAAGAAAAGGGGGATGTATAAGAAAATGAAAAAACTAGAGATTTTTTTGTTTAAAGGCGAGGTTATAGTTTCTCTATTTAGTGTCTTTTTGATTGGGATAGGTCTTTATCTTATCCTTAAGCCTTTAGTAATGCCTGTGGATCTAGATAAGATGAGTATAAGTGAAGTAAGCGAAGGTAAATTTGTTTCGTTGAAGTCCTTTATCTTAGTTCAAGGGTATGCTTCAGAAACAGGGACGGAATCTGATTACTCCTACTACTTAGTTGCGGGTGTCGATAAGAATTAACAAAGCTACTTTATGGGTCTAAGGGTCACTTCTGAAGAAGGCGATCGTATCGTTAATCTAGCCAATGTCAGCACTGACTATTTCTGGTTTACCGATCAGTTCTATTATGGAAAACTATATAAAGTTCAAGATGAAACAAAAATCTACTTCGACGAAGCCATAACGAGCTTGAACGAGGCACTTCCTATCGCATATTATTATTTAGACGCCACTGCTGGATCTTATAAATCAACAGATGTAATTAGAGTAGGCTTAGGTTGGGTTATTAGTTTACTAAGTGGGGCTATGTTGATCATTACACTCATCATGACCATTAGGAATTCTAAACGACTCAAGTCATAGTTTGCTAAGAAAAATACTTAGTATGATCTAAAAAAAGAAATCAAGAAGACTTGATTTCTTTTTGTTTGAGTTGTATTAAAGCTTAACCACACAACGAGCTTCGATATAGCCTCGTTCACCTCTAGGTTCAAGCTGAATTCGGGGTCCTTTATCTGGGGAGAACTTATATCCAAAGGTTTCAGGTTGATAATCATCGATGGCATCCCAGACTTGTCCAATGGCTTCCTGAAAATCATCATCATCATAAGGCTCACCTTGAAAGAAAAGATATAAACAAGGTTCTAGATCTATCATATCAAAGCCTTCAGGTAAGGGTTTATTGTAGTTGAGTGGAACTTCTACACCTTGGACATAGTATGAAGTCTTAGGTTTGATCAAAGATTGTGGAAGCCACATTCCCATAGGTTCATTTAATGCTTCTTTTATAGACGATAGTATACCCCATACATCACAGCTGACTTCTTCACAATATTCAAAGTAATCTTTCGCTTTTAAGCCACGACAGATGATGGCTTTACGAGCTGGTCTTTCTATGATCTGGGTAAAAACGAATTGAGTTGGTTTCATGGTTGAATCTCCTTTAGGTTCTTTAGGCAACAGGAAAGGATGGAAATGAGAAATAGGAGGAGAATGATCACGATAGGCTTTGGGACTGATCCCGAATTGTTTCGAAAAGGCACGTGTGAATCCTTCATGGGAGTCAAATTGAAAATCTAAAGCAATGGTCACAATAGGATCTTGATGGTCTCTGATTCTTAAGGCTGCTTGAGTCAATCTTAACTTACGTAGGTAAGTTAAAGGACCCATACCTAAGCTTGCCTTAAACAAATGGGCACAATGATAAGGAGAATACCCACTGACTTTAGCTAAGGACTGGAGGGTGATCCTTTCATTAAGATGAGTTATTAAATATTCTTGTACTTTACGTATCGATGCGAGATTTTCCTGTTGACTCATGGTGACCTAAATCTAGTGTAGCATAGTGATTTAGACTTACCTTGACTGTTTTTGCGATGTTTATATGAATGAATTCATATTGTTTAAACGGCTTAAGTAATATACATAGAAAATATAAATATAATGAGTTTGACACCCGGGATTTTTGTTGATAGAGTTAATTCAAATGGAGGGAAATATGACAGATATTGGTTCAGCAGTTGCAGGAGCGGGGTTTTTAGTTCTTATAGGTCTAGCGATGGTTTCCGCAAGTCTTATCTTTGTTGGAATTCAGATTAAGAAACAAAAATGAGTTTATAAAAGATAGGTTTTAGGACCTATCTTTTAAATTTATAAGTTGATCTGCTGTGTAATCTAAAATTTGTAAAGTATATAGATATTTATGCGATTTATAAACGAGTCAAGTTTACGGTTTGATAAACTACTTATGCTTTTATACTGACTTCGATCTTATCGATCAATCCATCTCGACTAAAGAGAGATTGACTTGTTTCTTTGTCTAAGGCATTTTCGAAATGTTTGAGTGAGCCATCTTTGAGGGTGACTTTGATGTGCTTATGATCAGAGAGGGTATAGATCACAGGGATGGTACAGAAGGTAAATCCTAAAGAATTCTTTTCTAACCATAAGGTTTCTTCTTTAGTGGTTCTTGGTAGTGCCCAGGCTTGTCTTTCACTTAAGAATTCTGATCTTTCTAATAAGACAGGGTCAAAATGAACCAAGCCATCTTTTACCTTGACACCTAATTCTCCAAAACGAGAGATGATGTCTTCTTTGACTTGTCCTGTTAGACCAGGTTGTTGAACACCCGCAAATAATGGAGTATGAGAATACGCATCGGTTGGGAAAGACCCATAAAGCTCAGGTGATTTCTCTAATCCTAGGCCTGCTTTAGAGCTTCTATAGCCCATTAGAAGGGCCTGAGCGTCTTTATTCAAGCCTTCCTTAGTATAAACATCCTCAAAGTTTTCTTGAGTCGCTAGAACCAATTTAGAGACCATATGCCAATAAATGGATCCTAAGCCTTCATACTTATAGAAGGTACCAGAACGACCTGTAAAGGCGCGATGATTAAACAATTCTGAGAAGAGTTCTTTGACCTGTTTGATGTCTTCGTCTTTGTATTCTTTAGTAGCTTTTAAAGCTGCTTCTATGTCGTAACCATTTCTAAATCTTCCGTTGAAATGATACTTCCCATAGACATCTTTTTGGATAAAACGAGTATGTCCTAGTTTAACTTCTTCTTTTAAGATCGATGAAGCCATAACGGATGCTTCTGGGATCACATTCTTTTCTAAGAACTTAGGTAGTTCACGATTAGGATACAACATATAACTGTCTTGATCTTTGCGATAGATTGAGCTGTGTCTAAGGGCTTCTAATACAGCCAAGCTTTCTTGAG
>CAIXIN010000142.1 GCA_903919545.1 uncultured bacterium
CGATAAAATCGATGATGTCTTGCATTGTATCAGTAACTCTAGGAGAAGCATTTAAACCTCGTGTATTTAAACGAGCACGAACCTCATTGTAGGCTTTGATGTATCTGTCGGTGATGATTCTTTCGTCTACCTTCTCATGAAGTGCTTTATTGATGATCTTATCATCCACATCGGTATAGTTAGAAACCATATCGACCTTCAATCCAGATGCCTCAAAGATTCTTCTTAGCGTATCAAAAACGATAATAGGACGAGTATTACCGATATGGATCTCATCATAGACCGTAGGTCCACAGACATACATTTTGACTATGCCTTCTTCTAAGGGCTTAAAGTCTTCTAGTTGGTTGGTTTTTGAGTTGAATAGTCGCATGGTTCACCTATGTGTATCATTATAGCATTAAGCCTTTAAAATAAGAAAGACGCTAAACACTAAAAGCACTTGAAAAGCCTCTTAAGCCGTGTATGATAAAGGAAAGGAGACCTACTATGAAGATAAATGAAATGTTTATGTTTCTAAATTCGACGGTCAAAAAATAAAAGCTTATGTCTATGAAGTTGAGAAACCTAAAGCCTTGGTGGTGGTATTTCATGGGATGGCTGAACATCAGCTCCGTTACCGTAGCTTAGCCGAAAGACTAAACAAGGCAAACTTCCGTGTCTTAACGATAGATCATCGTGGTCACGGGGAAAGCTTATTCGATGGGAATCTAAAAGGATATTTCGCAGATAAGGATGGATGGAAACATAATCTAGATGATCTTCATGAGATCATCAAAGAAGTCAACGCTCAAAAACCATTACCTATACTCTTGTTTGGACATAGTATGGGATCCATCTACGCAAGATCTTATCTTAGACATTATGGAAATGAACTCCACGCCTTGTATCTCAGTGGATCTCCTGATGAAAGCCCAATCGCTGGTGTAGGCGCTCTTATCGCAAAATCTATCTCACTATTTAGAGGTAAGAAACATCATAGTCCTCTACTCACGAAGCTCTCATTTGGACAATTCAACGCCAACGTAGAGAATCCTAAGACCTCCAATGATTGGCTATCTATCGATGAAGCCAACGTGAAAGCTTATAATGAGGATCCTTTATGTGGCTATGATTGTACAGCGGGTATGTTTGTCGATATGCTTGGAGGCATCACTGAAGTCTATCACGCAACACCTTGGTTGGTTCCTAATCCCTTACTCCCCATCAAATTAGAAAGCGGTAGATTAGATCCTTGTCACAAACCAAACGGGATCGAAAGAGCTGCTAAACGATTAGAAGACTTAGGTTATAAGAATGTCGTATTCAATTATGTAGAAGGCTCACGTCATGAGATCTATAATGATGTCTCACGAGTAGCTTTGATGGATAAACTCGTTGAGTGGTTTGATTCTACCCTATAAACAAAAAAAAGACCCTGAGGTGAAGCAGTAAACTTAAAGTAGACAACTCAAATAAAAAACATTTGATGATTGTCTACTTTTTTCATATCCTTAAGGAAAGGAGAATCGAATGGGAAGAAATAAAGGCGGAACAAACAGAAAGTATACTTATGAGGAGAAGTTGAGAATATGTCGACTTTATTTTGATGAGCATATTTCAGTTGGAGATTTATCGATTTCGGAAGAGATCCCACAAGGAAACCTTGGGAGATGGATTATTCAATACCGAGATCAAGGTGAGGAAGGACTCAGACCGAAGAAGCAAGGTAAGCCTAGCCTAGGGTTACGAAAAGTGAAAGGAATGAGTGAGCTAGAACTACTGAAATTCGAGAATTTGAAACTCAAAGTGGAGGTAGAGCGCTTAAAAAAAGGTTACACCGTGAAAGGAGTTGGTTCAAAGAAGGTATACGTCACTTTAGACGGCAAGATTATCAAATCGTAGAGAACTTGAAGAAGGAGTACGGAACGACGTCCGTCCTAAGATATCTCGAACTAAATCGATCGGGTTATTATAAGTGGGTGAAGAGAAAAGACATCAAAACACAGTATGAACTAGATCGGATCGATCTGACTGAACTTCTCAAACAGGCTCACCAGAAGCACAAAACATATGGATACCATAATTTAGCCAAAACGATCCGAAATCAAACTGGATGGGTCTTCTCAGACCACCTCGCCCATGTGTGCGCGAAAGAAGCTGGAATCCGGTCTAAAGCCAGAAAACCCCACTGTGTCAATCCAGGAATAGAGCATAAAGTATACAAAAATGAAGTTCAAGGTTTCTGGAACGCCAAGAAACCACTAGAAATCGTCGTGTCCGATATGACCATTCTAAAGAACAATGGGATTCACTGGGAGTGGACGTATATCTTAGATACCTTCAATAATGAGATAATCGCTTCTTCATTATCTTCTAAAAGAGCAGACATCAAGCCTTATTTCGAGACACTTGAGCAGCTCAAAGCCAAAATAAAAGGAGCAGATCACCCCACCATCCTTCACACAGATCAAGGGGCTGTCTACTCCAGCCGAGCTTATCAACAAGCTCATTTGAATTATAACATAACCCGCTCAATGAGCCGAAGTGGTACCCCGACAGATAATCCAATCATTGAGGCGATTAATGGGTGGATAAAGGAAGATCTCTACTACGATTTCAATTATCATAAAGTTGATGATTTACCAAAACTCATTAATGAATACATAGTTTACTTCAATAACGAACGAACAGCATACGCCTTGAATTACAAAACCCCAGTTCAATATAAACGTGATCTGGGGTTTGAATAAATGTTTTTTTAAATTGTCTACTTTGGCTTTACAACTTCACCTGAGGGTCTTTTTTGATGACTATTTAGCGAAACCGGATTGGGAAGCTAAGTATTGAGCAGTTCTAACCAATTGATTGGTGTAGGAAGCTTCATTGTCATACCAAGCAGCAACTTTAACCAAGCAGATACCACCGACGTTTTGAACTTTAGTCTGTGTAGCATCAAACAAGGAACCGAAGGCAATACCGATGACGTCAGAACTTACGATAGGATCTTCAGTATAACCGAAGGATTCATTCGAAGCAGCTTTCATCGCAGCATTGATTTCTTCAACTGTGCAAGCTTTTTTAACAACAGCGACCAATTCAGTCAAGGAGCCAGTTACGACAGGAACGCGTTGAGCAGCCCCATCGAGTTTGCCTTTTAATTCAGGAACGACCAAGCCGATGGCTTTAGCAGCGCCCGTTGAATTAGGAATAATGTTGGCAGCAGCTGCACGAGCACGACGTAGATCGCCGTTTCTGTGAGGAGCATCCAAAGTATTCTGATCATTGGTATAAGCATGGATCGTGGTCATAGAGCCGTTGATAATTTCGAAATTATCATTGAGGCATTTAGCCATAGGAGCCAAGCAGTTTGTGGTACATGAAGCACCTGAGATAACGGTTTCTGAACCATCAAGGATCTGATGATTGGTATTGAAGACAATTGTTTCGACATCATCTCCAGCAGGAGCTGAAACGATAACTTTACGAGCACCAGCTGTGATATGAGCGCCAGCTGTATCTTTCTTGGTGAAGAAGCCTGTTGATTCGATAACGACATCAACTTTCATAGCTGCCCAAGGCAGTAATGCTGGATCTTTTTCCTTTAAAACTTTAACGGTCTTTCCATCAACGATGAGATCATCGCCTAAGAAACTAACGGTGTGTCCGTCGAAACGACCTTGTGATGTATCATACTTCAAAAGATGAGCCAAAGTCTTGGCATCGGTCAAGTCGTTGAGCGCGACGATTTCGAATGCCGGGTTGCCCCACATAATGCGGAAAGCCAAGCGTCCAATACGACCAAATCCATTAATCGCAATTCTTGCTGTCATGTTATTCCTCCGTGTATTTGATTGACAACTCATATTATAGGTTTAAGCACCCTTAAAGTCAATTCTCAGGCAAGGCTCTTTTTAGCTTTCTCGGTCTTCTTAAGCTCAATAAAAGTAAGACTATGATGAAGCTTTCCATAATACTCACAAGCACAAAGAGATAATCTAAGATTCCAGGAATCTTAAGTTGGGTCTGACTTAGGAAATAGGTAGAGGTATGAGTCAAAGGAATCTCAACCTTTCCACCACTTACAACCAAATCCTTTACACTAAGCGTCATCTTGTTGGTTTTAGAATCATAATAATAGAGGTTTATCTTATCCCCATTTTGATAGGTGTCAGAGACATTTATTCTAAGGACAGTATTCTCAGGTAAACTAAGATTCTCATCGAAGTTCAACACAAGTCCTGATGCGTAATTGGTTAAGGCATCGATCTTATCTTGATCATCTGATCCGAAAGTGATCTTGACTTTGATGGATGTTGTATCGATAAGCTTGGATCCATCAATGAGCCATTCATACAGTGTTTGATCCGCAAGTCTCATTACGACGATCAAGGTCTTTCCACTGGTTTTAAGCGCACTTAAGATCTCTGTGCTTATTTCCCAGGAACTAGGCATATTGAGCCCAATCGAAGGAGTAGTAACGGTTTTTAGTGCTTCGATAATCTCATCTTCATCAACGGTAGGCACATCAGAACTGCGATTTACAGTGATAAGATAGGTCTTGATGTCTCCGTTTTCTGCGGTAACTTTTATGGTGATCGTATTGGATCCTACAACCAAAGGAGCACTTGTGATATCGATGATGGATTTTAGATCTTCTGCGATCGCCGTTACGACGAGATCAGTCACTAAGTTTCCTACGTTTAAGATGTACTCTAAAGTATCCTTATTAAAACTACTGTTGAACTCATCGAAACCATCGATTGTAATTTCTTTTAGGTTGTTGTTTGTTGAAGGAGGAGCCGCTAATCCATTGGTATCTTTTCTTTGGACTTCAACGGTATAGGTTCTCTTAGATCCGTTTTCCGCAGTCACTACGATATTAAAGACATTGGAGTAGATCGCTAAAGTCTTAGTTCCTAAACCACTGATGCTTGATTTACTATAATCTGCAGTAGCCCCTAAAACGATGGAACTGATATTGTTCTCTACGATGACCACATAATTGGTAGTTGTTTTTGTAAACGTTAAGCTTCCTTGAGATACCGTAAGCGTCTTTAAGTAAGAATTATCTGAGACCATTTTAACGGTAAGTTGTCTCGTGTTTAAATCATCCACATCCGTTGTTCCATTTGAATATTGGGCATTGATGATTCTAACATAAGCAGTCGTTGATAGTGAAAAGGATGTCTTAGCCTTGAAGACAAGTGAAGCGATCCCAAAAGTCCCAGACTTCCCATTCAATCGATCTACCACCAATTTCGTTCCTAGAGTCAAAGAGAAATCATTTAATCCTGTACTAGATACCAAAGTCAATTTTGAACTGTCATAGGAAAACGAAGCGGATAAACCAAGCATATTTGTCACATTCGCTACACCTACAGTCACTGTGAATTCTTGTCCAGCAGTTATTTGAGTTGGCCCAGAAATGGTCGCATAAAAGGAAGCCGCATGAACTTGAGTGACTGGTGTAAGGCATAGAAACAGTGTAAACAGTATCGTGATTATTTTCTTCATAGATCTCCTGAATTTGAACTGATGCATTAATATTATACCTTATCAGGGGGTTTTATGAAAATTCACGCCTATTCTCTAGACTTATTTTTGTTTTAAAACGATTTCACCTTTAAGTAGGGCTCTTCTTTTTCTGAATTCTAGAATAGGCGCATCCCCTGGAATAAGGTTTTCTCCCATAGTAAATTCTGACTTAACTGGGATCTGTGTATTGACGACACGGCGATCTTGATGGAAGACATGTTTATTGGTAGGGGTACTTAACCAATTGACCATTTGTTTTAAGACAGGAACCATCATAAACTTCTGATAGAATCTCACATAGATCTTAGTATGTTCCTCATCGATTGGCGCAAACACCGCTACGATACGGATCTTATCCCCAATAACGTTTTGCCATAGATTAGGCATTTGAAGTTGTAAACGAAAGAAATCTTCGTAGTTTTCTAATTCACTGGCTTTTTTAGCGATGCTTACCCCATCATCAGTATGGTTGTCCACATAGAAAGTCATAAGGTTATCAACCCATTTTACGACAGGTCCATTGACCACAGTCCTGTTTCCTCTTCCAATAGAATCTGTATGGACGAAAGGAAGATGAACCACATCGAGTTGATTTTCAATCGCTCTGGTGTAATGGACATCCCATACTTCCCCAAAACCACCATAAGTAAAGCCTTCTCTGAGTTCCTTAAAGAAAGGTACTTCTGGAGCTTCATCTTTGAAGTCTCCAGTCCATACCCAAATAAATCCATATTGTTCTACCGCTTTATAAGCGTGTACTTTATAACGATCTGAAATAGGAGCTGCTTTCCCATTCGCAGGAATCAAAGTAACTTTACCTGATACATCATAGGCAAAGCCGTGGAATGGACAATAGATCTCGTCGTTTTTAACAGGACCTAAATGAAGGGCTGCACCTCTATGACAACACTTATCTGCGATGCATCCTATCGATCCATCTGCTTTTCTCCATAAAACCAATTTTTCATTCATTCGAGTAACGCCAATAGGTTTTGAGCCTTTCAATTCCTTAGCGTCTAATATCCCATACCATTGATTCTTGATCATCACTGTCTCCCTTTCAGTTTGAAATATACTGTCTATATAATTAAGCACCTTAATTATAAAAAAAACAATCTTATTTAAAAGATTGTGATAAATTTAAGTATTTTCTCTTATCCAGAAAGGAGCTTTAAATCCATGAAGGGCTTCTTTTGTAGATTTAACGTTCATTTTAAAATGTTCATTAAAGAGTTTTAAGTCGTTGATTCTTAGTGAAGTATAGGTCTTGATTTCCATTGGACAATTAGGCAAGAGTCTATTTAGATCTTCGGCTTGAGATACTTTTAAGAGAAGATGAGGATTAGAATTACCTAGTGTAGATAAGAGTGTCATTAAACTTAGGGTATCAGAATAAACGATCTCATCGATATCGATGTGGGAAGTCTGTGGATAAATAAGCGCATAACTTTTTAGAGTTCCATCTTGGGCGAAAGTAATGACTCTTCCTTTTTGAGCTTTGACTTCTTCGATCAAAAGCTTAAAGTCTGTTTCTGAGCGTATAGGGCTTCCACTGAAGTGCGAGGTGAAGTTTTGGTAGAGTTCTCTCATCGATGAGGAATCTTCTTGAGTGCTTACCCCTGTGGCACTCATGACAGGTAAATATTTTTGATCTATGATGTAGTGTCTTCTAAAATAAGCATCTTCAAATCCAAAAGGCGCATAGGCTTGTTCCTTATAAGCTTGAATCAAAGTAAACAGCTCAGTTGCGGATAAGATCTCTAAGACCCCATTTAAGAGTTCATGCATATAGCCTTTGTGTTGATGTTGAGGCACTGTTAAGATCCCAACGATAAAGCTCGCTCTAAATCGATCCCCATTAAAGCTTAATATTTTTGAATGTACATTTAGACAAGAAACCAATTCATCTTTCTCATCAGCTAAGACATAGGTCTTCGCAGATGGATAAAGATGCTGAAAATAGAAATCTGTATAACCTCCATCATCGAAGGAGAATATTTCTTTCCACCAGTTATAGATAATACGATCTTCGCTTGCTTTAGCCAATCTTAGTTTCATAGGTGTTCTCTGAGTCGATATTTATGGATCATCATAAGTGGATCCAAGGCTCGTTTTGCTTGTCTAAGAGATTCTAAGCCCATATCATCTTCTCTATTCACCAATACGGCCTCTGTATAGAAGGTCTTAAGATACTCTACTTCGATGGCTTGATATAGACCTCTTATCGTAGGATCTGCTTTTTCGATATTGATCTGAACCATTCGGTCAGAACTCTTAGTGCCTATAAGGAAAGCTTTGATTTCTCCATCGATTCTTAAAAGCAATCCTTTACAAGGCAATTGTCCTATAAGATCTAAGATCGAAAAGACTCCTTCTTTTTCATATAAGAAGTATTCATCATTGGAGTCTGTTTTCCATAAAGCTAAGAAAGCTTTGACTTCATCTTTGTTTTTAGAAGTGATTTCTTCGGTGGAGACATGACCTTCAGTATTTCTTAAGAAGGCATTATAATGATTTCGTCTTTTCTGAAGTTTACCTCCAGATAAGGTTCTGAGTTTATCCGTTTCATAGACATAATCAGAGGCATCTTCTTCACAGGTCACATAGGCCATAGGCAATAAGGCTAATACTTTATCTTTCTCATTTTCCGTAAAACAACTCAATTCAAAAGGAATATTGAATTGATTAAAAATACTCTTATCTTTTAAGATCGCTTCTTCAAAATATTGGGGCTCACATAAAGGCATATAGGAGAAAAGCTTTCCTTTATGGACTCCTAATAAAAGAAGGTAATGATCAGTGGTGTATTTCCATAAAGGATATTGTTTGATCCATTGAAAAAAGTTAACGATGTTATGGTTACTCTCTTCATAATTGGCTTTTAATAGATAGGTTTGAATTAAAGGGATGTCTTGATTAGTTACGGGTATAAAATCAGCGTCATTTAGATCCATCAGATGGGCTTCTTTCTGTATAGTCAGCGTCGATGACATCACTTGATCCATCTTGACTGAAGGTTTTATAATTTTGGTTAGATTCATTAGGCACTGTTTCTTGAACGCTTTGTCTAAATAGACGTCTCATTTTAAAGATCTGATAGATGACGATGATCAGTAATATAACTAAAAAAGGCCAGAAGATACTGATCAAGAAATAAGCAAAGATTAGAAAGAGTATTGTTTCGAAGATTCTCATTTTTTTACCGTGTTTATTATAGCATAAAGAAAAAGCGCATCGCGCTTTATGACTCTTTAGAAAAGATCACGGATGTTTACCCCAAATCCATCCGCCAGTTTCTGTAGTGCTTCAAAAGAGATATTACGTTTCCCTCTTTCAACATCAGAAATATAATTACGATGAAGTCGACATCTAAGTGCCAGCTCTTCTTGAGATAAACGACAACTTACTCTTAGATACTTGACTCGGATCCCGAACTGTAATCTAAGTGCCTCATAGTCCCTATTCGCCATCGGTTTAATGTTTTCATACTTACTGCTTTTTACCATGAAGCTTACCCCTTAGATTATCTTTAGTTTTAGTATATGGGGTAATTCACCTAATATCTACACACTATGAGTGTGATTTTGATGATTTTTAAGGTTTTTGCTTAAATTTTATGATGAGAATGAATCCAAATGTTTTCTTTTCGATTAACAGCGAAGAAACCTTTCTCATTGATCACATTAAAACGATTATAGATGAGTGGGTTCCCATCTAGTTCTCTAAAGATCCCACCTGCTTCTTCTACGATGATCTGCATGGCTGCTGTATCCCATTCTGAGGTCTTCCCAAAACGATAATACACATCAGCTTCAGCGCTGGCCACCATACAACCTTTAAGCGATGAGCCTATTTGTTTGCGTTCTTTGATTTGAGACGCATGGTCATTTAAGAACTTTTCTTCTTCTTGGCTTTGATGAGAAGCACTTCCTACGAAGTTTAGATCGATGAGTTTATCACTGACACAGAGACATCGATTAAGTTCTGTTTCGGTATCTTCATAAGATCCCATGTCTTTTAAGGCATAGTAATGTTTCTTTAAGACAGGCGCTACTATGACCCCTAAGACAGGGTGTTGACGATACACTAAGGCTATGTTGACAGTAAATTGCCCATTATGTTTAATGAATTCCTTTGTCCCATCGAGTGGATCAACCACAAACAACCATTCTTCTCTTAATCGATTAAGATCATCTTTGCTTTCTTCAGATAAGATAAAGATCTTAGGATAGAATCTTTTTAGTTCTTTGATGATGTACTCGTTTGAGATCATATCGGCTTGTGTTAGTGGAGAATCATCTGCCTTTGTTTTTACCTCAAAAGGTTTCTCATAAATCTCCATAATAAGAGCCCCTGCTTTGATGGCGATTTCTTTGATTCGATGAAGATCGATTAATGTGAGTTCCATACTTTTATTATACTATTTTAACGACACATTATTTCTTTCTCATTTTTGGTATACATGTGGGAAAAACATGAATTGTCACACTTTTGGCACAACTAAGGTTTAATCTATATTTCATAGAGAGAAATCTCTAGGAGAAAAACATGAAAAAATATTTAATACCTGCCCTTTTGGGTACAGGCATATTGGCTTTAACGATTACGATCATCGCTTTGGATCAACCTTTGGCTTATAACACACGATACGACAATAACCAGAATAACTTTGTTTATCAAGGCAACACTGGAATGATGGGTGGATCTTATGGAGGTCGAGGCGGTATGATGGGCAACTCTCAAGGTGGAGTCATCTCAAGCGATTTAACAGGCAGTGATTATGATGAGACCAGTTTAAAAGCAACCTTAGACATCCTACTTATGGATGAATTCAAAGCGAGAGCTGAATATGAAGCCATCGTCGATGAATTCGGTTTAGTAAGCCCTTATACTCAATTGATTCAAGCAGAAACTCAACATATCCAAAGCTTAGAAAGAATCTATGATGCCTTCGGATTTGCGATTCCCGCAGATACAGGTAAAGATTATGTTGTATTACCAACGAGTTTAGATGCCTCTTATCAGATCGGTATCACCGCAGAAACAAACAACATAGCACTTTATGAAACCTACCTCTTAACCGATCTACCTACTTCTATAGAACGTGTATTCGTTAATCTACAACGTGCTTCAGAGAATCACTTGGCGACCTTCAGTGCTTATCAGAGTGGCGATACATCTAATCTGGTCAATGGATGTATTGGCTATCCTTCAAACAGAAACTAGTAATCTAAAACACCCTTCAAACGAAGGGTGTTTTTTTGTATAGAATCAGTCGATGGGTTTGTATCCTATCACTTTACTGCTTTCACTGTCGCATACGATGATCGCAAAGTCATGACCAGAGCTTTCTCCGATTGTAATGACCCAATCTGTAGAATCGATGGTACTTTCATCCACAACGGAATCCTTATCCAAAGTAGATTTCCACGTCGACTCTGTCGCTAAACTGATGGAAATCACCTTAGTGTTGATACGATCTTTTGAACTAAATGAAGAATTCTTTATGTATGCGATGCTGTTATTCACTGCTTTCTGTTGTTTGCTCGATAAGGAATCCTGATCCGTTGTACATCCCACCAAAACAAACATCATCAAGTAACATAGTCCTTTAGTAAATAGCTTTCTCATTTGTTTCCCCTTTTTAAAAAGTATACCACTTAACACTATGATAAAAATCATATAAAAAGACATCGAGTAATCTTCGATGTCTTTTATTTTATCTAAGAAAGAAGTTTATTAAACAATCTTTTTCTTTTTGAGAATCAAGAAATAATACGCTAATCCAGCTCCTACTACGACAACTGAAGCGATCAAGATGATCAGTGCCCAATTGGTCCCGTAATAAGAGTTAGAATCAACGAGAACCATTAAACTATGAGCTGCGATCGTAACGGTCTTTCCTGATACTTCAGAGATCTTCTTGACCCCTGCTTGATCCTTATCGACAACGACGACCCAACCACTCTTTTCTAGAGTATAGGTCACTTCGGTGTCATTCGCATTCATCAAGACTTTGATGGAATCCCATTCATCTTCATTGGCGTTATTGCTTAAGGTATATGCTACCACATTCGCAACCGTTGTCTCATCGAACTTGAGGCTCGCTTTGATGTCTGCAGTGGTCGTCATTCTAAAGGCAGGATGAGCTTTTCTTAATTCAATGAGACCCGCTAAATAAGTTGTCTCATCTTGATAGGTCGCATTACGTATCCAATCCAATTGATTGACCGCATCTGTTGCATTATAAGAGTTTTCATTGCCTCCTTTAGTACGATAGAATTCAGCCCCTGCGTGGATAAACGGAACCCCTTGTGAGGTCAATACGATCGCATTGGCCATTCTATGCATAGCCATACGATCTTCATCACTATAGCTAGGATTGGTCAATAGAAGCTTATCCCATAAGGTTAAATTATCATGGGCTTCAACATAAGTAATGATTTGTGTAGGAGAAGTCGCATAATAGAACTTAGAATACTTCACTTGAGAATAATCGACTTGTCCATTTTGAGTTGAAGCGATGATCCCAAATTTAATGCTTTCTTCTAATCCTAGACCACCATTGACGAAACCTTTATCGAGTTTCGTAAAGACATGGCCCTTTATCGCATCTCTTATATCATCTGAGAAGACAGCGATATCGTTAAGAGAAGGCACATTTACTTTTAAGGACTTCTGCGCATCAGGTAAGGTAGAAGTACCACCTGTCCAGCCTTCCCCATAAATCAAGACATTAGGATTTAGTGCTTCACAGGCATCTTTTACCGCATTCATCGTATCGATGTCATGCAAAGCCATAAGATCAAAACGGAATCCATCGATGTGGTATTCTTTGACCCAATAGGATACAGAATCCACGATAAACTTACGTACCATCGCTCTTTCAGAAGCGACTTCATTACCTACACCAGAACCATTGGAGAACTTCCCATCAGCTCCGTATCGATAATAGTAACCAGGTACGATCTTACTGAAATCTGAATCAGAAGAAGCTCCTGTATGGTTATACACGACATCCATGACGACAGCGATACCAGCTTCATGAAGCGACATCACCATCTTTTTAAATTCATTGATTCTAACTTCCCCATGATATGGATCACTAGAATAAGATCCTTCTGGGACATTGTAGTTCTGTGGATCATAGCCCCAGTTAAAGGAACCATTTTCCAGTTTAGTCTCATCGATACTACGATAATCAAAGGTCGGTAGAAGATGAACGTGGGTTACACCCAATTCGATCAAATGATCGATCCCGATCTTAGATCCGTTTAGAGTCAACCCTGTTTCTGTAAAGGCCAAGTATTTTCCAGGATTCGCAAAATTCGCATCTGGATCACTAGAGAAATCTCTGATATGAAGTTCATATAGGATCGCATCGGTATTATTAGAAAGTCCAATATAGGTATCTTGGTCCCATCCAGAAGGATTGGTTGCGTCAAGATTGATAACCATAGCTCTTTTCCCATTGACCCCTACAGCTCTTGCGTAAGGATCTACAGCTTCATTGGTGACCCCATTCACAGTAACACTGTAGGTATAATAGGCTTGATCAAGGTCTCCTAAGACTTCCACTTCCCAGACCCCATTCTCAATACGAGTCATTTCTAAATTAGGTACTTCTTTGTCTAGTGGGATAAATGGGACATCCCCATCACCTGAAGTAAATAGATTCAAGGTAACAGAAGCCGCTGTAGGTGCCCATAATCTAAAGATCGTAGAATCACTCTTATAGATGGCTCCTAATTCTCCAGTATAGTTGAAGGCTTCCTCAAATCCTGCTGATTTAAAGACACTGTTGAATTGAACAGCGA
>CAIXIN010000143.1 GCA_903919545.1 uncultured bacterium
ACGGTATTGGTTTCTGAATTAAGAGAACCCGCATCACACTGGATCGCATGTAATCTCATCAATGGGGCTATAGGTTCATTTGGAGGTCATCATAGAGGTAATCTCATGACCCATCAAATGGTAGGGTTTATCACAGATATTCGCTTTAAAACGATCTGTGAGGCTAATCCAGGGAAGTTTACCAATCTTAAGGTAGGTGTAGGCTCACCTGAAGAATCTTATATTGAAGTCTCTCTAATGGATCTTATCTCAGATGGAAGACTCTTACGAGCGATAGAAACAAAAGAACCCATCTTCGATATCGATAAACCTTGGCACGCTTTAGAAGCCAATGCCTATATGAATATGAAAAGATGTGGTCGGTTGACTCATAATGAACTGTCAGATGGATCTTTTATCGATCCTAGTGCTAAGGTCGATGGCTTTGTTAGATTAGGTAAAAACAGTAGAATAGGTCGTAATGTATGGATCAGAGGCAATGTGATCATCGGTGATGAAACCATCATAGATCAAGGTGTCGTCTTAGGAAACAACGTCGTCATAGGGAATCATTGTTCCTTGCTTAATCATGCGAAGTGTGGGGATAATACGACCTTAGGTGATCGTTGTATGATGGATCAAGGTTTTGAGGTCCTCAATGGACTTATTATGGATCATGTCTATTTGGTTCATTATGGAGAATACTATGGGATGATCGGAGAAAACACCGATCTAGGGGCAGGCACCACCTGTGGTACCTTACGCTTCGATGATGGCTTAACGACCCAAAACGTCAATGGACATCGAGAGTTGCCTAAATACTTCTCCAACGCAAGCTTTATGGGCGATAACTCTAGAACAGGTGTCTGTGCGATCTTAATGCCTGGAGTCAAGATCGGAAGTAATTCTGTCGTAGGCAGTGGGGTCATCCTTTATGAAGATGTCTCTGATAATACCCTCATTTACGCTAAACAAGAACTCATCAAGACCTCATGGGGTCCTAAGAAATACGGATGGTAAATATGAAAAAATCAGAATATGGAATCTCCGTTTATCCAGACTTTTATTCAAAAGATGATTTAAAGTCCCAAGTTTTACGAGCCGCACAATTAGGCTATAATCGTATCTTTACCTCGATTCAATTAGGTAATCTCGGTTTTGAGAAAACCAAAGAAAATGCGACCCAAGACTTTCAATTCCTTTTCGACCTCTGTGATCTTCATAAGATCACCGTTCATGTCGACATCAACGATCGTGTCTTAAAAAGTATGGGAGGATCTCCTAAAGATCTTTCTTGTATCGCTAAGATGAAAATAAAGGTCCTAAGATTAGATGGAGGCTTCAGTGATAATGAAGTCGCACTTATGACCAAGAATCCTTATGGGATCAAGATCGAAGATAACTCATCGATGGTAGATTCTCCAGTCAACAGAATAGAAACCATCAAGAAAGAAGGAGACCTGTCTCACTATGTGGCTTGCCACAACTTCTTTCCTAGAAATGATACAGGGCTTTCATTTGAAGATACTGTCATGATGGCTAAGCAATATGCTTCTTATGGGATACAAAACGGGGTCTTTATCGCCTCACTGGTTTCTCCTAATGATCTAAATGCTTCAGGTAATGGTGTACCTACGGTAGAAGATCATCGTTATACACCAGCTCATATTGCCTTCAGTGAACTAAGAAATACAGGCTTATTCGATTATATCTTGTTTGGGGACAGTGTCCCAAGCGATGAAGAACTTCAAGCTGTGGCTAGGATCGCTCAACTGGATTATGTAGAGATCCCAGTCTGGTTAGATCATAATCTACCAGAATCTCTTAAAAAGATCGTCACTGAAACTCTATTATTGTCTCGTCCTGATCAAGCTGAGTTTGTCTTAAGGGCGACCCAGACTCGTCATCAAGGCAATATCCAAGTCCATCATGCGATACATAGATGTGCCTACAGTATCACGATTGATAATATCAAATCTAATCGCTATGAAGGTGAGATACAGATCGCTCTAAAGGATCTACCTCCTACCCCAGTCGCCAACGTCATAGGACAAGTAAAACCTTATGGGGCTAGACTTATCCAACAAATCAAATACAAGGCCTTGCCTTTCAAACTAAGCCAGGAGTAAAAATGAGTGATAAGAAAAAAGTAGTGATCCTTTCTAGATCATCAATGCA
>CAIXIN010000144.1 GCA_903919545.1 uncultured bacterium
ATTTTTTAAGTGGCTTATCTTTCTATCTTTATCACAAATGGGTTAAGCCATGGTCTCATCAGAAAGTTAATTATGAAGTGACTAAAGTTGTCAAAGAATCGGCAAGTGTATGGTCTATCTACTTCATATCAAAATCAAAGAATAAATTCAAATACCATCCTGGACAATTTGGTTTCTTTCGATTTTTGGGTGTTGACATATCAGATGAAGAGCACCCATTCTCGATATCTTCTTCTCCTACTCAAGCTGAGTTGTCGATTACAGTCAAGGATCTTGGGGATTACACGCATAATATACAAAATATCAAACCTGGAAATCTCGTTCATGTCGAGGCACCTTTTGGACGCTTTAGCTATACACATCATTTAAAAGCGAGTGGACAGGTATTTATCGCTGGGGGCATAGGCATCACCCCTGTCATCAGCATGCTTCGTCATATGAGAGATGTAAAGTATAATCAGCCCGTCATCTTACTTTGGGGGCTCACCACGATGAATGATTTTGTGTGTCACGATGAACTTATGGAAATCACTGGTCAGATGAAAAACATCAAGATTATCCCTGTTGTTTCTAGAGATTCTAACTATAGTGGGGAAAAAGGTTATATCGATGCTGAAAAGATAAAACGACTATTGCTTTCGGAGCCTTGGATTAAAAAGGCAGAGTTCTATGTCTGTGGTCCATCTCCGCTGATGGAACCCAACCTTAAGAATTTAAGAACTCTGGGCATATCTAGGATACATATCCATCATGAAAAGTTTTCACTTTAAGGAAAAGGAGCATTATGAAACTTAGAAAAACAATTGGAATCTTCAGTTTGGTCATCATGAGTGGAATGATTTGGTATGTCTCCTACACAATGATGTCAATCTTATATTTTGATGCGAACATCATTGATAATCCGAACACGGGAGATGTCACTACAACTTATGATTATACCCCTGAAACACTTAGTAAATATAATGGTTTAAACGGGCAACCTGCATATATCGCCTTGAAAGGGAAAGTTTATGATGTCTCCAAATTACCCTTATGGAAAGCTGGATCGCACTTTGGAATGATCGCAGGTGTCGATTTGACCTCATTGTTTTCAAAATCTCCACACGACATCAGCATTATAGATCGAGCTGTTGAACTTGGAACTTTCGGTTCTAATACAGGCGGGACAACGCCAGTGGACACCCAACCTAGCTTTACTTTGATTGAACTTAGTAAATATAACGGTACGAAGGGTCAACCTTCATACATCGCACTCAATGGCATTGTCTATGATGTCAGCGGTTTGGTCGAATGGAAACTTGGTCAACATTATGGAGGTGTAAAATCAGGAACGGATATAACTTTGGCGTTTCCAAATTCACCTCATACTTTTACGATCCTGAATCGTGCCAAAATGGTAGGTGTTTTAGAAGGTGACTCACCTAAAGTGACACCAGATATGTTGAATGGGACAGGAGAAGATGATGACGAAGGTGACGATGATTGATTGAATCTTATAGAGCCAATAAAAATCAAAAGCCTTGTTAAAGGCTTTTTTCTAACTCTAATTATATTTTGGACTTAATGTTTCGTTTCTGTCCATCATAGAATTTCTTAAGATTATCTGGTAAAACATACTCTGATGGTTCAAGCATAGTTTTTGGTAGATAAATCGACTTCAAGATCGCATCTATGATCATTGCCTTAGGTGGCTCATGATAGGTCTTACCTTGATAAGTAAATACTCGACAATCGACACTATCTCCACATAAGTCACCACAAGAAACACAGGCATCTTCTTCTACTTGTAAAACGATATCTACCCCATTGATTTTGATCGTTGGAGAACTAAAAAAATGAGTTTGTCTAGCCAAGGCTTCCGTATTGACATTGATTTTATGAACTTGAATCTCATAACCAAGTTCTAGGAGTATTGGTCTAAGTAAATGAATGGCTTCGTTTACCTGCTTATCACTCCCTTGACAACGTTCACATATACTTAGATCCAAATACAAAAACTCAACATTGATGATTTTATCCGTAGATGGGCAACAGTGTTGAACATCTTGACAACATTTCATGGCATTTAACATATAACTTACCTCAAATCTATCCTAACACTTTAAGTCTTAAGTTCATATCTATCTTAAGAATTATAGAAATATTTTGATAAGATCTATTCTGATTCTTGAAATTATACTATGTACCCCTTATCTAAACTAAAAAAGAGATTATCTTCTGTTTCAAATAGTCCACTTGTATTGATCAAAAATCACAATATATTCACAACTAAGCAAGTGATAATAAAATTATAAATGTTATAATGTTGATATAAAGAATAGGGTGATCGCTTAAGTCGATCTACTTCTTATAAGATAATTAGATAATTGAATGAGCAACTTTATATTGTGTCATTGACATAAAAGGCAAGGAGTTCTATGCATTCAAAAAAACCGCAGACTACTTTTGATGTTAAATCGAATAACTCTATCAAAAACGCAGAAACAGTATTGCGTACTTTAGATCCGGGTATTTGGCAATGGTATATTCAAACAGGTGAGCTTACACTCAATAGTCGATGGGCAGATATTATTGGCTACACCTTGGATGAATTACAACCTATTTCGATAAAGACATGGGAAGAATTCTCTCATCCAGATGATTTAAAAAAATCCGGTGGATTACTAGAAGCATATTTTGAGGGGCATACTGAATTCTACGAGATGGAAGCTCGTATGAAACACAAAGATGGTTCATGGGTATGGGTCCTTGATCGTGGTCAGGTGGTCGAATGGGATGATCAAGGAAAGCCTGTTTTAATGGTTGGATCTCACATTAACATTACAGATCATAAACGCTTAGAAGAAATTCGTAGTGATGAACAATACAATAACCTTATCGAGAATGCGCCTTTCCCAATTCTGTTGATAGACGCCGCGACTAGAAACTTGGTCTATGGGAATAAACGAGCACTGGTTCAGTTCGATCTGTTGGGAGAAACATTGTTTTTTTCTGAGGATTTTTACGTCAATAAGGAAGATCGCAAGACATTCCATGAACAAATGCAGCGCAACGGACATATTTATGATTTTGAAGTAGAGCTTTACAATATGTCACATCAAAAGTTCTGGGCACTGGTATCGGCTTCGTTTACCAAGTATAAGGGCTCGTTAACTATGATTTTATCGATCAATGATATAACATCTAGAAAAAATATGGAGAATGCTCTCGCTAAAGAACAAAACCGTATGAGCCTTATCACTACGATGATGGGGGATGTGATATGGGTCTACAACGTAAGTACTGATCGTTACACCTATGTTAGTCCATCGGTAGAAAATCTTCGAGGATACACTTCTGAAGAAATGATGAATCAGTCTATCCGTCAAGTTATTAAACCAGATTCACTTTTGAATTTGATGAATGGACTAGAAGAAAGAATTGCTAAGTTTATGAGTGATCCAATCAATAGCCCTAACTATAATCATGAAGTCGAACAGACCTGCAAGGATGGTAGTACCATATGGGTCGAAATGTCCTCACGCTATCGCTTAACAGAAGATGGTCAACTTGAGGTCGTTGGGTCGAGTCGAAATATTGATGAGCGTCGAAAAAGCGAAGCCCGGATCGAGTACTTGAATGAACATGATTCTATTACGGGTCTAAGAAATCGTGCCTCATTTAGAAAATATGAACAGACTAAAAATAGAATGAATCCTGATCAACCAATCAGCTTACTCTTTATAGATTTCGATCATTTTGGTTCAATCAACGATAACTTTGGTCATCGTTTAGGTGACAAGATTATAGAACTTATTGCGCATGAGATCGAAAAGAAAATCGATACTCGTGGTGAATTATATCACTTCGATGGTGATGAGTTTGTCGTGGTTCTAAATACTGTTGACCCACTTGAAGTTGAACAGATTTCTACTCAACTTAATCAATATATTGCTGAACCGTTTATGTTAGAGAATCGACTGATATCGGTCTCAGTCAGTATCGGTTATGACATCGGTGTCCCAGGTCAACTGATGGAGTCTTTGCTTAACAACGCCTCAACAGCACTTTATGTAGCCAAGTCGACACGAAATTGTAGTAAAGCCTATGATGAGAGTATGGCTAAAGCACAAACCAGAGAAATTAGACTAGAAAGAGACTTATCTGATGCAATAGATAAGAAACAATTAGAATTGTATTTCCAACCAATATACAATGTAAAAACAGGTCAAGTGACAGATGCTGAAGCACTGTTACGATGGAACCATCCAGAGTATGGAATGGTATCCCCTTTAGAATTCATTCCCATAGCGGAACGTACCCGACTTATTATCCCTATTACCGATTGGGTAATCCAACGTGCTTTGCAGGTTTTAGCTCAATGGGATATCATAAATAATCCTCCTTTGGTAATAAGCGTTAATGTTTCATTTGTATCTTTGGCTAACCGTGGTGAAGAACTGTATCATTTCTTAAGACAAGAATTGATGAATAGCGGGGTTTCAGCTCATCGATTAAAACTTGAGGTTACAGAAAGTAGTCTCGTTCAAGATGCTGCCGAGGTAATCAAGGTTTTCATTCGTCTTAAGGAATTAGGAATCAAGGTGGCTCTAGATGACTTTGGGACTGGATATTCGTCTTTCGCTTATTTAAAAGCTTTACCTTTGGACATCGTTAAGATTGATCGTCTTTTGGTTAGAACATTAGAATGGGATCAAAAGAGTCGTATCATCATCGAATCGATGATCACCATCATACATGCACTAGGTTTAGAAGTCATTATCGAAGGAGTAGAAACCCTGGCTCAATTTGAGTTACTTCGCTCTATGAAGGCGGATAAAATCCAAGGCTATTTGTTCAGTAGGCCGATCAACATCGTTGCATTTAGAGCCTACTATCTTATCGCCATGAAATCAGAGAGTCTTCCTGTTAAACCATTTAATGATGACTGGACAGAAATACGTATGCATTGGCATCATGATTGGGATAGTGGAGAACCTACCATCGATCAACAACATCATGACCTTATGCGTTTTACTGCTGATTTGGAACGCTTAAGTCTTTTAGATAATCCAAATCCTGAGATCATAAGATCTGCTCTTTCCACCCTACTTACTGCTGTACAAACTCACTTTACAGATGAAGAAAACATCTTAGAACGACTTCATTATGATGGCCTACAAGAACATAAGCAGGACCATGAATCACTATTGAAGCGAGCCAGTGACTTCGTTAAGCAATATGAAGACGGCGAGATCGATCTTTATGTGTTTGTACCTTTTCTTGTTCGAGAAGTTGTTTGGGATCACCTATTAAAAGAAGATGTCAAATATTTCCATCTCTTTGGAACTGAAATCAATGAAAGGAGCTGGCGTCAGTTTGAAACCATCGCTTCATCGGATGAACATACATCCCGTCTTCAACTTCATGAGAATGCTGGTCTTCAAGCCTTGTTGTCCACCATATCCGCACGTTTGATCAATGTCGATTCTAACGATGTTGATAATAAGATCAATCAAATACTTCAACTCTGTGGGAATTTTTTCGATGTTGACCGAGTCTATGTCTTTAAATATGACTGGCAAGCCAAAACCATCAGTAATACCTATGAGTGGTGTCACGAAGGAATCGAACCACAAATCGATCAGTTGCAAGATGCACCTATGGAGTTATATGATGACTGGATCAATGCCCATATACAAGGCGAAACCATCATCGTTGATAAGGTAACAGATCTAGACCCTTCAAGTGGATTAAGACAAGCACTTGAACCTCAGGGCATCATTAGCCTTGTCACAGTGCCTTTGATAGCTGACAATGTTTGTAGTGGATTTTTAGGCTTTGACTCTGTTAGAAGGAAACATACCTACTCTCATCTAGAACGTGCAATGTTGAGTGAACTCAGTAATCTCTTATTGGTCACCATCAAAAGAAAAGCAGTAGATGAGCAATTAGCTCGTGAAAGAGAATTCTATGAGCTCACTGTTTCAGCACTTGATGCTGGATTTATTCTCGTCGACAAAAACCGCAGGATCACATTCATAAATCCAGTCGCAGAGCGACTGATAGGTAAGAGCCTCACTGAGTTAAAAGGTCTAGATATTCGTAATGCTTTAGAATTGTATGATATGACAACCATGACCTTAATGCCTTTCGATGAAGAACAAATGAGTATCCCAGGGTTTTCGATGGATTTTCCAGATAATATCGGATTTTTAGATAAAAATGGACAATCAGTATATGTTTCTGGTCGAGTAAGCCGTTTGCTTACACCATCAAACGATGAAGTTTTCTTGATTAACTTTCAGGATATAACCTCGGAATATGCTGCTAAGCAACAAATCGATGCCTTCCTCAACGTAAATCTAGATTTATTGTGTGTCTCAGATTTGAAAGGTAACTTCATAAAAGTTAATCATCGCTTCACAGAGATCTTAGGTTATACAACCGAAGAACTCATGGGGAGAACTTATCTTGATCTTGTTCATCCTGACGATGTCCAACCAACTTTAAATTTACTCCAAACAGCTTCAGAGACCAAAAGGATCGACGGCTTCATCAATCGTTACCGTACCTCAGATGGTCGTTATATCTCAATTGAATGGACAGCGGATCTTGGTTTTGGAAAATATCTATATGCAGCGGGACGTGATGTTACAGATCGTCTCAAAATACAGACAAGTCATGAGTATAATGCATTTCATGACAGTATGACGGGACTCTACAATCGTCGTTATTTAGAAGAAGTATTCAAAACATTAGGACAGGATCGCCGTAGTCATCCAATCACGATTATCTTAGCCGATATGGACGGACTAAAAGAAGCAAACGATACCTTGGGACATGAATCAGGCGATCAAATGATCATGACAGCGGCCAAACGCTTAAGTGAAGGTTGCCGTCCAAGTGATGTAGTAGGAAGATGGGGAGGCGATGAATTCTTAATTATTCTGCCTAAAACGAATGAAGAAGAAGGCAAAAAAATAGCTGAACGTTGTCTTAATGATACAAAACTAGAAAAAACTAACTCTGTAGCATTTGTTTTATCATTTGGGATTGCTACAAAGAAGTCAGTTGATGATCAAGTTTCAGATGTTATGAGATTAGCAGATGAGCGCATGTATATGATGAAGATTGATCACCATCAGAACATCCAATAAAAACGACACAGTGATGTGTCATTTTTTTATAAACAAACTCTTTTATTTGTGAGCTTAGATTTAACTTACGGAGCAATGTTCAATATATACTCACGAGCACTATCTGCCCCACTTAATGAGCCAATCCACCATTTATGTCGATCTATCTCATTCATTGAAACACTGACCAAAGTGGTGGTAAGACCAAAACTAAAGACTGTATACTCTACACCATTCTCATCGGTCAATGAGAACATGACGATGACTCCTCTTGGTGGAATATCATATGCTTGTCTCCACGCATAAGGATCCAAGAAGTCTTTGATGGTTTTAGACTGAGCAGAAGTCAAGTTCACTGAGAGATCAAGACTCATCATGTCTTGTATAGGTCCTTCATAATATTGAGCGACGGTATAGATGGTATCTGTGATCGATAAAGGTGGTGCTTGAGGAATGAAATATGAATTTACGGTGTCATTGATGGTTTGAAAATTATTTGAATCAGACACATAATGTGTCATTGTATCATGATCATTCATCCAAATTGAATAAGAATCCTCATTACCTATAAAGTATAAAATGGCTCCTGTTGAGCTAATCAGGATAAACTCAGCGTCTTCATAGACATAAGTTCCACTTACTTCAGTCCAAGATCCTAAATCAAACAAAGTTCTTAAATCTAGATTCTGGCTTGGAGTAAGACTGAAGAGATAATCAGGCAACAAGGTATCATAATCATAAATATATTGAGTAGGACCAACATAGGCTTGAGAAAACGATAGTGAAGGAATATCATCCACAGGTAGTATCGCATCCCAAAGTGATTCTAAAAAAGCTAAAATCTCAGTACTGATCGAATTATCCAATTGAAAGTATGAATCCATCGACCCTGAACTACTTATAACCATATAAGAGACACTATCTTTCGAATAAACACTGAGCATCGTAGACTCTCCATCTATTGTGCTTTCTAATACAAATAAGACATCGTCTATAGGATCAAGACTTGGGATTTCTGAGATATGAACCCATTGATCAAAGTCCAATAGACCCTTTAATAAAAGTTCATCTTCACTACTTAGCGTCAATTGACGTAATTGATCGATCACATGAGCTGATCCTATGAAGGCTAGATTATAAGTAGCATTGTCTTTAAGTTCATTAAACCGATCCGTTGATAGTCTTAAGTCTTCTATCCATACTTCTAGTTCAAGCCATTTGATACCTGAACTTGAATAGAAGAACTCTGGATCTCCATCCTTATCAGTATCTACATCGATGAATGTGATGAGATCTTTCTGATAAAAGGAGTAGATTGCCTTAGAACTACCTATTAAGTGGACAAAGGCGCTCGTATCATGGGTCGAAGAATTCACTTTAACCCAGGTACTCGTACTTAGTCTCATAGATAGGTCTTGATGATCACCTTCATTTAATACAAGGGCTTTACTACCATCAAGTGGATCATCAGATCCTAATAAAACTGAGGTAAAAGTCTGATCTATGGTAAACGATGCTGGCTTAGAACATGCACTGATGGACAAACATAAACAGAGCAAGAAAAGCATATTTATTTTTTGTTTCATGGGTTACCTCCCGGTAACAATCTATAAACCTAGTATATCACTATCCATATATTTATTTTAACGACTTATGTCCAGTGCTCTGTTATAATATTCTAGTGAAAATAACTAAATCAGGACCTTTCTATATCTTGATGGCTGCCTTATTTTGGAGCTTTGGAGGTGTCCTTAATAAACTGATACCTTGGTCA
>CAIXIN010000145.1 GCA_903919545.1 uncultured bacterium
ATTGAAGAAGATGAACTGAAAGATAAGATCCACGCTTTAGCGAAAAAGACAGGTTTTGAAGTTAAAGCTATCTTTAGTATGGATGCCTCTAAACGATCTTCTAAATTGAATGGTTTCTATTCAGGACTAGGTAAAACTGGAGAGATCGTTTTATATGATACCCTCATCACTAGATTGTCTCATAAGCAGATCCTAGCGGTTTTGGCTCATGAATTGGGTCACGCTAAACATAAGGATACCTTGAAGATGTTGGTGGTTCAGATCTTGATCTTAGGGCTATACGCTTTAGGGATAGGATTCATCTTAGAAACACCTGAATTCTTTATCGCCTTTGGTTTATCAGGGATCCATTTTGGATTTGCCTTTGTGTTATTTAGTATCTTGATGGAACCCATCAGTGTCTTGATTGGGATACCTGTCAATATGCTTTTAAGGGATGCGGAATATAAAGCAGATGCTTTCTCATTACAGATGACCAGTAAAGAAGATATGAGTGAGGTCATGAAGATCTTGGTGACAGAAAACTTTAGTAATCTTAATCCTCATCCTTTAGCGGTCTACCTTCATTATTCCCATCCACCAGTGTCTCAACGATTAAACGCCATTGAGAAGAAGTAGACCTTGATTAGAATAAGAAAGAAGTTTATAGTTTAAGTAATGAAAAGGGGAAGTAAATGATGAAAGATATGGTGGGATGTGCCGTTTGTGATCAAGCTTACGCAAGTCAAGGTAGACATGTTTGTCCAGCGTGTGGAAGTACACTGATCTCATTCAATGTGACTGAGAATGCCTGGGATTCGATGAATCTAGAAGAGAAGAATATCATCAAAGAAAAAGCACTGGGCGAAGAGAAAGCGAAGTTAGCTGCTCGAGATCGTACTTACTTCTTAGAGATCAAAATCAATCAGATGGCCAAAGATACAAGGATGATTAGAAACATCCTGTTGATCTCGATCATCGCAAACTTCTTCCTATTCTTTATTTCATTAGGAAGATAATCAACCATTAAGGGTCTTATTTAAGACCTTTTTTAGTGTAAAAATAATTATTACTTTACTACTTGACATAACAAGGTAGTTGGTATAGACTAATAGCGAACGGAGACAAGTATGAACTCACAGTTTAAAAAAGGGGTCTTAGAACTGATCGTCTTACAGATCGTATCTAAAAAAGATAGATATGGTTATGAACTCGTTGAAGAAGTCTCTAAGGCTGTAGAAGTAAATGAAGGAACGATCTATCCACTTTTAAAAAGATTGACCAATGAACATTATTTTGATGCCTATATCCAAGAGTCATCAGAAGGACCACCTCGTAAGTATTACCACTTAACGACTATGGGGAGACAACAGCTTACAGAGCTTGCGAAAGAATGGACTGAATTCTATGACAGTGTCAATCAATTCATGAAAGGAGATTAATTGATGAAAAAACAAGAATTTCTAGATCGACTGAAAAGTCGTATCAGTATCTTAGATGATGAAGAAGTAGAAGACATATTGATGGAGTATGAAGCCCATATTAACGAAAAGATGAATTCTGGGAAAACAGAAGAGGAAGCCATCGCTGATTTCGGAGACTTCAATGAGCTCATCAAAGAGATCTTAGCGGCCTATAAGATAAAAGATAAAGGACAGACAAGTTCTTCATCGACCAGTGAATTTCAAGCTTGGATCCATAAAGCCATCGATGAGATCACTGAGTTTATGAGACCTTTGATCGATAAGGTCAATACTCTAGAAGGAGATCAAGTAGGATACTTCATCGGATACATCATCTTGACCTTGATCATGGTTGCGTTGATTGGGATCCCGTTTTGGTTTCTTGAAAGAATTGGGGTTGCCCTATTAAGCGTTATTCCTTTAGGAGTAGGTCATGTCTTTGGGGTCATCTTCTCAGTGGTACTAGACATCGCTCAATTGGTTGTATGTATCTTGATCATCATCTATGGGATCCAAAGAGCGATCGAAGCAGCGACTTTAAAGAAACCTGTGAACTTTGGGTTTGTGGTAAAGACTTCCAGTGATAAACCAGAACAAAAATCAACAGTTGAAGTTAAAACAAAAGTTGAACCAAAAGCACAACCTGAAGAAAAAGCTGAAGTTAAAGTTGAGGTGAAAAGTGCCCCAAGTGTTGAACCTACAGTAAACGTAAAAGTTGAAGATAAAGCAGCACCTAAGAAAGAAAGAGTGATCTTGCCTTTCATCGGAAACTTCTTTGTCTTATTGTTTAAAGGATTTGTCTTAGTGTGTATGCTTCCTGGATTTATGATGGTTTTAGGACTTATGATCGTACTTGGAATAATGATTGCCTTAGCTGTAAAAGGTGTTTACTTTATTGGTTTATTTATGATCGTAATTGGAATATTGAGTTTTACTTCAACCATACTAGACATCATCTATAGAACTGTCTTTAGAAAGAAGGTGTCTCATGCGTAGTAAAATAGCGAGCTTAATGTTTAGTGTCTTCTTGATTGGTTTAGGAAGTGCGGTCTTCTTCTTTGAAGTCAGTGAATATACCTTTGAGGATGGTAGTGAACTAAGCTTTCCACAGTCAAGTACTACTATTACTGATACATATCCAATAGTGGGTATCGATAAGATTTGGATAAATGGGGCTGAAGTCGTAATCGATGAAGCTCAAGAAGGCATCAAAGTCGAGATTACCTTCAATAAAGACATCATCAATCTTCAATCGAGAACCTATACTTATATTACCGATTGTACAACTGAATCTAGTTCAGAATGTGACTCTACCGATAAGGATAAGATTACGACTTTAGAACTTAGTTATGATCGAGTAGGGAGTGGTTTTAACTTTAGAGATCAAGTGGAGTTTATGATTGAACAAGCTAAAGATAAAAAGATCATCGTCAATATCTTCGCCCTTGTAGTCCCTTCCATCAAAGTAACGGTGAATTCAGAAACAAATAAATTGATTATTCGATAAAG
>CAIXIN010000146.1 GCA_903919545.1 uncultured bacterium
AGGTCATCGTTTAAGAGGCGTCAAAGGATCCATCATCAGTTTACTAGGAGGAATCTTACCACCCTTAGTGATCGTTATGCTCATCTCAGTTTTCTATACCGCCTTTCAAACCAATCCGATCATCTTAGCGGCACTTAGAGGTATGCGAGGCGCTGTCAGTGCAGTGATGGTCGTAGCGGCCTATTCGATGTTAAAAAGCGTGCTAAAGACAGATTATATTTTCTCGATCATATTGGTTTTCTTGTCCTTTATCGTAGGATATTTCACTGACATCTCGATTGCGTATGTGATGTTGAGCGCAGGCATCATTGGGTATCTTTACTTTACCTATATTGATAAGGAGAAACTCTCATGAGTGAAATCCTTGATCTGATCATTACCTTTCTATTGATAGGTGTCTCTGCTTTTGGGGGAGGCTATGCAGTCATGCCTCTTATTCAAAAGTATGTGGTGACTGGCCATCAGTGGATCACCATGATTGAATTGGTTGATATTACATCCATTTCTCAAATGACACCTGGTCCTATTATGACCTGTTTGGCGACTTTCGTTGGTTTAAAAGTAGCCGGTTTTTGGGGAGGCATCTTAGCGACTTTCGCAGTTGTCTTGCCTTCGTTTTTCTTAGTTTGGATCTTATCTATCGTCTTTGAGAAACATGGGAATCTTAAATTCATCCAAAACATCCTAAAAGGCTTACGTCCAACCATCATAGGGATGATCTTTGTAGCGGCAGTTGGCCTTATCAAAGCTTCACTTTTTGGGAATGTATTTCCTTGGGAATCACTTAAACTCGATTGGGTCGCCATCATTTCCTTTGTGATCGTATTAGGTTTGAGTTTAAAAACGAAATGGGATGTGGTGATCATGGTTGGATTAGGTGGTGCCTTAGGATTAATACTAACGTTTCTACAATTATAGTTAATAAACCGTGTGGGAGGACCCTATGACACAATTACAGATTCCTAAAGATTATGATCATTCATTAGATATACGAGAAACAGAGATCGCCATCAAATTCATCAAAGATTTTTTTGAACATGATCTATCCAAACAACTGAATCTTACTCGTGTTTCTGCGCCATTGTTTGTGAGAAGATCAACGGGTCTAAATGATGATCTTAATGGGATAGAAAGACCTGTGGCTTTTGAGGTCAAGTCTTTAGACAACAGTGTTGTCGAAGTGGTCCATTCTCTTGCGAAATGGAAAAGAATGGCGCTTAAACGTTATGGTTTCAAAGTCGGTGAAGGTCTTTATACCGATATGAATGCGATCAGACGTGATGAAGATGCTGACAATCTACATTCGATCTATGTCGATCAATGGGATTGGGAGAAAAGCATCTTAAAAGAAGATCGTAGCTTAGATACTTTAATGACCACAGTCAAACATATCTATGACGTCATGAAAGATACTGAACTTGCGGTCTATCAACGTTATCCTCAACTTAAACCTATCTTACCTCATGAGATCACTTTTATCTCAACTCAGGAATTAGAAAATCGTTGGCCAGATAAGAGTTCTAAAGAACGAGAAGATGCGATCTGTTTCGAAAAGAAAGCTGTCTTTATCATAGGTATTGGAGATCTTTTAAATTCAGGTGTTAAACACGATGGGAGAGCTCCTGACTATGATG
>CAIXIN010000147.1 GCA_903919545.1 uncultured bacterium
CTTTTTTAACTATTTCTTAGGAGGACGATTTCCACCTTGACCACCAGGACCAGTTTGTTGAGCTCCTGAATAGGTAATGGTTGATGAGATGGTGAAGGTCGTCAATTGAGTTCCTTTGGTATAAGTACCACTGGTAGAGATATGATCGACTAGGCTTGTATCTAGTGATCCACCAGAATAGACGGTATATGTTCCATTGGCTAAGGATTCGGATGCGAAGACGAAGTTGGCTGCGCTTTTGATGGTCTCAAAGGCTACGACGACTTTTCCACTAGAATCTACTACTGTAATCAAGGTCCCAGATGGTAAGGATGTACTTAAGTTGACCATGACTGTATTGGTTTCTGAGATGGAAGCTTGTTGAGCCATACCTGATGATCCAACTGCGATGATAGTACCACCAGTTAAGGTAAAGGATTTGTTGTAGTCGAGGGTGCCATTTTCGGAAGCTGTAGGTCCATAAGCGATAAGTGTTCCGCCTGTCATCGTAATTGTGCCATTACTATCGACCCCATCACCTAAGGCATTGACGAAGATGGACCCACCTGTGATGGTCAAACTTGATCCATCGTCTTGAGTCATATTCGCACCTCCTTTAACGTAATCTACAGTATCTGTGGAGGTATTGATCCCATCATCTAGTGCGACAAGATGAATGGTCCCATCGTTGATGATGACTTCTGCGGATTCTAAACCTTCATAGGATGTAGAGATATTGATGTCTCCACCGTTGATCAATAAGGTCTTTTGTGCGGTAATCGCATCATCTTGAGCGCTAAGTTCTAAGGTTCCACCACTGATTGTAAGTGTTCCTTTTGAATTCAAAGTATCTTCAGCTTGAGAAGTAATGTCTAATGTTCCGCCTTCTATCGTAAGATCCAAGAGGGCTTTGATGCCTTTACCTGAATCATTGGTTCCTGCTTGAGATCCTGCATCGATCGTAATGATCCCATCACTAATGAGGACCTGTGTTTCTGCTTGTATCCCATCTAGACCTGCGATGATGGTGATGACGCCTCCATCGATATCGATGTAACCTAGACCTTGATCTAGATCATTGGTGGATTGTATCCCATCATGATCTGCGTTGATGATGAGTTGAGCGTCTTTTAAACTGACGCTGTCTTTACCTTTGATCCCATCTTTAGCCGCAGTCACATTCACTGAGGCATCGATGATTTTGATGTCATTGGATCCATGGATCCCATTCTTAGAGTTGGATGTAATATTGAGTATGCCTAATCCATTGATCGTAAGATCATCTTTTGCGAAGATAGTCGCATCCGGATCTTCATCTCCGTTTAAGGTATAGCTAGTCCCATCGATCAAGGTATTGACTGTGTTTTCTAAAAGGGTCACTACGACTTTGTCTGCGTTGAGAAAGACAAAGGGTGAACCATCTTTATTGGTGATGGAGACATTGTCGAAGAAGATATGGATGACGTCTTCTTTATCGGCTGCGATGAGGATCTGACCATCGCTTAAGCTTCCGCTGATGAGATAATCGCCGGCGGCACTTAGTGTTAATGTAGATCCGTTGATGGATGAAAGAGCGCCACCTGATGAGATCGAAGTTCCATTCAAGGTGATCTTCTCCACTGTTGCTTCATCGTAAGAAGAATCTAGATCGTTGGTGCTGTAATCGACACTGATGGTGGTGGTAACTTGGGTCGAGGTATCCTCAACTTCGGTTGTGATGTTGCTTGTGCTGGTGCACGCCGCTAAAGGTAATACACTTAAGAGACCCAGAGCGACTGTTTTTTTGATGTTCATAATTTCCTTCTTTATGCGATTAAGCTACGTAATCGCCGTTATAACTGACTAATTGTATATTTGAAACGCCAGAAATCTTAGAGATCGCACTGATGAAGAGGGCGTTAGTGTCTTTCAGTTGAAGTTCGAAAATGAGTTCGAGATTATCTGCGGAATGCGTTTTTGATTTTAATTTGATCTTGCCTGCGTTTGAATTTAAGATGGCCCATACTTTTTCTTCTGCGCTCACATCATCCAAGTTACAGATGACCATATAGGGAGTATGATTGGTGCCTCTTCCTTTAAAGATAAGGACGAGACCTATTAATATGGATCCTATTAAAGCTAGAGGGAATAAGCCAGCACCTAAGACAATGCCTCCTCCTATCGCCCAAAATAAGAACACTAAATCTAAAGGATCTTTGATGGCTGTACGGAAACGTACGATCGATAAGGCACCTACCATTCCTAAAGATAAGACAATATTAGAAGTCACCGCTAAGATGATGAACGTAGTAAGCATCGTCAATAGAAGAAGACTCATATTGAAGGGTTCAGAATAGATCACGCCTTGGAAAGTCTTTTTATAAACGAAATAGATGAAGACTCCTAAGATAAAGGCAGCAAGTAGTGCCAAGACGACATCAGTAATGGATACAGCAGTTAAGTTTTCTAAGAATTTTGATTTGAAGATTTCATCGAAGGTGGTTGTCAGTAACATGTTTTTTCTCCTTAAGTGTTAAACAGACGGGATAGACTGTATTTAGAATGAGCGGTTTGGATCGTGTTAGGCACTTGAATCAAGTGTCTTACGATTTCAGGTAAGTATCGATCATATTTGACTTCTAAGAGACACTGCTGAGTCAATTGAGGCACTAAACTAAGATCAGGATCGAAGAATCGAAGAACATCACAACTGTTTCTGATCTCAGAATCTAAGGTTATTCTTACATTACCTGCGTTATAGAGATAAGGCATTCGTTGATAGGCAACGATCACTTTCGCTCGTAAGCCACGTTGTCTGGCTTTAAGATAGAACTCTCTTAGTAAAGGATCTTGAGATCCTTTGATGACTTCGAATCTACCTTCGATAAGCCCTTGAGCCTCATCTTGAGTCAATCTACTGATCAGCTTGGTTCCTTTAGAGAGCTTCTTTACTTTCTTCTCAAGATTGATGAAGGAAGTATCGTTATTGTAGTAACGTATCCTAAACTTCTCTCGATCTCCTGAACCTATTAGATTATCCAACCAGGCTGTATCACTGAAGTCATCGAAGTAGACGCTTTTTACAGTGTATCCATTTGAATCCGCATGAGGATCCAAACTTAAGACTGTTTTAAGTTTCTTGTCTAGGATGAGATGATCCATCTTATTGATAAGATACTTTAGTTCACTTCGTTCACAGGTTTCTATCATAGGACTCTTTCTAAGAGACAGCTCTTGTATGTAACCATTATTGTACTTGAATATGGCGGAATTATGATGATTTTAAGATTTTCTTGTGTTTAAGGATAAAAGACAAAAAGAAAGCACTGGTGTATAATAAATCATAACGAAAGGGTGACCTTATGAACGTAAAACCATCAACGTATTTACTTAGTTTAAGAAGCGGTCTTAAAACGATCATTACTGAACTAAGCAGTCATTTTGATTATGTATCTGTATTGGCTTCTGACTCTAAAGGAAAAGCTTATAGTGTCCGTACGAGAAGTATGGATATCAGAGACTTTATGGGAGAAAGAGGTCTTGTCTTTAGAGCCGTATGTCAAGGAAGAGTCGCTGAAGTATCTCTCAATGATTTAAAGTTAAGTGTCCCTATGGATGCCTCACAGAAAGTCATGGATCTATTAAAATCTCAGTTTGAACTTCAAGAAAAATTTGATTCTGTTTTGGTTGATCTATCCAATGAGGAAAGCACCACACTGGATGTGACGAAATCTTATGGGATTGCTTTTGAGACAAAGAGCCCAGAAGAAAAGCTTTCTATCTTATCTGAGATCGTTAAAGAAGTAGGCTCAAGAGATCCTCGTATCGTCAATACCGTGGTTCAATTCTGTGAAGTAACCGTCTCTAAATTATTTATCTCAACGAAGAAAGATATGCTTCAAACTTATCCTTGGTCACAAGCTTATATCGTGGCTTTAGGGAATGGGGAAAGCGGAATCAAGATGTGTTATAGCGCGGTCAGTGGAATGAAAGGCTTAGAGCTCTTAGATGAACTCAAAGGTCTCATCGATACTGCCGTTAAGAATTTAGATGATACCTTAAAAACGACACCTATTATTCCAGGTGAATATGAGATCATTTGTACCCCAGACATCACCGGTCTGATTGCCCATGAAGCATTTGGCCATGGGGTAGAAATGGATATGTTTGTTAAGAATCGTGCTCAAGCACCTCAGTTTATCAATAAAGCCGTTGCGAGTCCTTTAGTAGGTATGCATGATGGGGCCTTAGTCTATGATCAAGTCTCCTCTTATGCCTTCGATGATGAAGGTACCTTAGCTCATGATACCGTAGTTATAGAGAATGGGATCCTTAAACAAGGCATCTGTGATGCCTTAAGTGCGTCTCGTTTAAACACAGTTCCTACAGGTAATGGTAAACGCGAAAACTTTGAACGCAAAGCTTATACGAGAATGACCTCTACCTATTTCACTTCAGGATCAGATCGTTTAGAAGACATGATCTCCTCCATTAAAAAAGGATATCTATTGGATGGAATGGAAAGTGGTATGGAAGATCCTAAGAACTGGGGCATACAGTGTGTGCTTTCAAGAGGATATGAAATCATCGATGGGAAAATGACAGGCAAGGTCGTAGGTCCAATCATTTTAACGGGCTATGTGATCGATCTCTTAAAATCGATTACGATGGTTTCTCCTGAAATTGAACTATCAGGTTCAGGTTTCTGTGGAAAAGGTCATAAAGAATGGGTCAAGACCGCCAATGGCGGGGCTTATATTAAAGCCACAGCGAGGTTAGGTTAATGAAAAATCTAGAAAAGATCTTAAAAGGCTATCCTGAAATCAATGATTATGTCATTCATTCACGCACCACGAAAAGTGCCGAATGGTTCTTCATCAAAGATAAACTGGATCAATCCAGAAGAAAAGAAGTGTCTTATTCATCCGTGAAGATCTTCGTCGATAATGTAGAAGGCAAGACTCGTGGTAATTCTGAAGTCTTGATTTATCCTACCCATACGACAGAAGAGATACAACACTTGATCCATGAGGCAGTCTTAAGTGCTAAGTTGATCAAGAACCAGATCTATAGCTTGCCTATCGAAAAAGAACTCGATTTTAAACAAAACGTCAAAGAAAACATCGTTGAGGCAGGACTAGAAATCATTGACTTTATTTTCGATAC
>CAIXIN010000148.1 GCA_903919545.1 uncultured bacterium
AGAATTTTTAAATTTACTTTCAGACTATAGATTAGCTAATGGAATTAGAGAATTTGTAGGTGTTCTGAAGAAGATCGGTCAAACTGACGATGATAGCATTCAATGGATGTTGAATAAGGCTGAATGGATTGATCCTACAGTTTCGATCGATGATGAATTATTGGGAAAAAGAGAACATAACAAAACTGATAAAGAAAAAGAGGAGTTTCTAAAAGTTGAAAGGTATTATTGGTAAGAAAGAGAAAAAAATTTATGAGAGCCCTCCCCATTTAATCATCTTTATTATATGAAGTTTGATTAATATCTAAATCAAGTTCAAAAGGATTTTAGTCACTTTAAGACTCTAAATGGTATAGTTTTGTAGACTGATTTATTTCTAAAAAAGAGCATACTCTACGATGGAGTGTGATCTAAATCGATACAATTGATAAACTATTTGATCAATTATTTTGGGTGTAATTGTTAAGTTTGGAAATGAGGCATACTGGACTTGTCCCTGTATTGTTACAACAAAAGATCCCCAGGGGTATCATAAAGAAATTAACAGCAGTAAACTCAATGAAAACTACTATTTTATAGTCTAAAAATTACATAATTTGGCAAATATCTTTAATTACTTTACCACTTCGTAGAATGATCTTGTTGATGCTCCCTGTTTCATTACCTTTCCTTCTTTTAACCATTTTTCGATGTAGTAACGAGCTTGATGCTCAGTCATGTTTAAATCAGACTCTAATTCTCTTCTTGAAAATAATTGTTTATTTTTAAGATAATTGTCAATATTGAGAGTATTAATCTTTATTGAATTTTGCGGTTCCATGCTTAAAGTTGCGTTAACGCCGTGATTGTTAACTGTAAATATTATTTCTTTCTTAGAGTCGTTTTTAAGTTCCTCATTTGCTCTTATAATCCCTGACCCCCATTTTTCAATTATTCCAAGATGATAAAATAATTCTGCAACGTTAGGATTTCGTAATTTAGAAATACCACTTAATGCTTCCTCGATCTGAAGGCCATCATATAAACTACCTGGAGAAAATACTTCAATTCTATCATTGAATATACTTATTCTTATAGGGTGATTTTCTAGATAATTTCGGTGAATAATAGCATTTGCTACTATTTCCCTAATTGACACTTCAGGTAATTTGTATTTAATTTTTCTTTTTGATTCAAATAAATATCCATTCTCTAACTCTTTCAATACAATTTCCATCGTATCATCAAATTGTTTGATAATCGAACCTTCAATTATGAATTCATGGTTAAGTTTCGATTTCGTATTGCCTTCAAATACTCCAATTTGTACAACGCAATTAAAAGGATTAATTGTTAAAATCATGTAGCCATTTGTTGCATATGTATTTCCATTGACCTTTTTTATCAAATTCCATTCAACTAATTTGCTATGGTCAATTAATTTCTTCGTTATCACTTTATCATTTATTCCATTGAGAAAATTGTTTATTCTTTCTTCATTTAGTTTCTCTTTCTGTCCTTCTTTATCATATATTTCACAAGTAAAACTCGTATTTTTCTTTGATAGCATTAATTCAAGACGTTCACTTTCTGTCGCTAATCTATCTGTCGATCCATATCTAACATAGCATCCTTTGTCAACACCTTCATTCTTTATAAAATATGGAGTATCCGTCCCTTTCGCAATATAAACACTTACTATATCAACGCCATCAACATTCTTAAAACTAATATCAACTATCGGTTTAGGTACAATATTGTTGTATATTGTTTCAATGACTCTTTGTTCAATTATTGATCTGTCTTCCTTTATTCCGACTATTTTCAAAGTTTTATCTTCAACACCAATTATCAATTCACCACCTGCTGTATTACTAAATGAAACTATGCTTTTTAACCAGGTTTTATCTGATTTCGGAATTTCTAGCTTATATTCTAGATTGTATGACTCCTCTTTTAGTTTTATCTCATTCATAATGACCCTCTTATTGTTTATATTATATCTTAAATTTCTCGGGGTTGCACGGGTCGTTCGGGTTTGCTCGGGGTCGTTCGGGTTTGCTCGGGGTTCTTCGGGGTAGGTTCAAAATTTATTTATATTCAGTTTTCAATGAAATTGATTATGCAAATCCAATTTATGGTATTAACAAAATAAAACCATCATTTTCATGATGGCTTAATCGACTTTTGGTGGAAGTGAGGCGTGCTGGTCTTATCCCTGTGTAGTAACCTTGGACCACCTAAGGACTTCACTTCTTCACACTGATTCCAATCTTTAAGACCCAATTCTAACTCAAATCTTATTACATTTTTTAATTCGTTCATCGATCATCGATAAAAAATGAGGATTTGCATTATGAAGGCTGATGATCTTGTTCATCATGAAAGATACTAGGTTTGGCAATTGATCAAGACCCAGAAGGATTTCACTAGGCAGAAAGGACTGATTATCATTGATTTCTTCATAATGACGATCAATCTGAAAGTCATCATATTTAAGATGAGAGTATTTCATAAGGTGCAAAAATGCAGTCATCGCATCACCATTGATCATTCTAAAGGCGCAGATCTTTTCACCACGGAGATATCGTCCCAACGCTATGTAGCTTGAGAACAGAAATTGATTAAGCCAATGATCAAGCGGCCAAGTTTCTGGAAGGATTTGATAGTTAGACCTTTCGAGATCCAACCCCTCACGTTGAAAAATAACCATCCCCTTTTCATGAGGATATTCTTGATAATGATGAACTGAGGCAACCCCAAAATCGCCAATTAATCCGTTTTTGAATAAAACTTTATAGTTATCAATGCCTTCTCTTGAAAATGTTTCTATAGGCAGGATTTTGTCAAGCCAACCCAAATCTTCTGTGTATGATTTTATTGATTCAGGTTTAGCAATTACCAAAAAATCCAGATCAGAATAACCATCATTTTTTCTCTTAGATACTAACCCAAACACTAAGAAGGCTAGAAAATCTTCGTTTTTCAGCAAGCCGCCTTTTAAAGTATCGACTAGTTGATCCATACAATCGGGTAGTTCCTTGCTACAGTACCTTCTATTCCGGTTTTACCATCGCTCCAAGTCAGTACAAAGTCTTCTGTTTCACTCATAAAATGATGATTCCCTTGCTTACCATAAATTTTGATTAAATGGTTCTCTTTACTATCAATACTATTACCCACATCACTCATTAACTGGCCTGAACTGTTTGTGTTGAGAAGTAATGCCGTACCGGATTTAACATAAACCAAGACATCCGTTAATCCAACTTTCAAAGATTGAGTAGTTCCTCCATGAATCAATTCATTAGTGAGTAATCCATACCAATCGCATTTCGGGAAATAAACATTTCGTTCAAGTACACCTTTGTTGAGGATCGGAGCAACCAATAAATTCGCAAAAAGATATTGATCATGAGTCACAATCGCAATGGAATCATTTGGATAATCTACCATTATGTGTTTCATCAATACATTATTCTGATTTACACATTTTATTGATTCACTGTAGATGTGAGGTAATAAGTTCATTCTTAACCAATAATACTTTCTGATGTTCTTGATCAGATTGTCATCGTCATAGGTGTTGGCGATATTCCATGGGGTTCTTTCATTGTTTATTACTTTTTCTTTACTAATCAATGTAAATTGACCCCCAATCGGTTCAGAGTGTAACTGCATTATTGGCGAAAAGACACTCAGCTGAGTCGATCTGTAATAGAGTTCCAATTCGGGTAGATCCCCTGCAAATCCGGCAATATCAAAGCTCCAAAACGGTTGACCGCATAATCCGGCATTGATCCCTGCGTTAAAAATACTTTGAAATTCTGACCAAGTCGATTTTTGATCACCCGCCCATTGGATACCAACGGACTGTTGACCGATATAACCCGCTCTGCTGAACAGTTCTCTATCATTTCCAACAAATTCGCGATAGGCTTCTATATAGTCATGACTATACTGATTAACCATGGATTTCCCGTTTTCACCAGACTCAAATAGGATGTCATCTCTATAAATGTGTTCTCCACCATCTGTTTTGAAACCATCGACACCAATATCGAGTAAATGCTGCCTTCTAGAAAACCACCAATTTTTGGTTTCATTTTGACTAAAATCCGGAATCATAGACCCAGGGAACCAATGACCTTCAGGGATCGTAAATGCGGAACCTACAGGTAATCTCGCAGTTAGCTTCTTTGAATCTACAGCCTCCCAATCAAGTTCATGCTGACGATTTGGCACATCTTTTGGTTCAAGTTTCTTAATGACCGGGATCTGCCAAAGCAAAAGTTTCAATCCTTGTTGATGAATTCGATTAATCATGGCTTTTGGATCTTTCCAAGGACCTTGCTTATCAAAGTTGAAATCTGTATATTTTTTAGCTTCATTGGAGGGTTGATAGGTTGCCCCGTTAAACACATAGAAGGTTGCTTCATCGCTCCATTGCTCAAGCACCATAACGGTAAAGGGAAAGTTTAGTTCTTTAATGATCCCCAACTGCTGATCTACGAGATCTTCAGTATTCCACCTATGCGCTGACATCCAGGGACCAAAAGCCCACTTTGGTGGAAGTAATGCTTTTCCAGTCAGTGACATAAAGTCAGATATCATTTCATTGGGTTGTCCAGAAAGAACAATAATGTCACACTCGTCATCCGAGTCAAGTTGAATCACCAATTCAGGTTTTACCGAAATATGAATTGCCCTTTTTGTTTTAATAAATATACCCAACTCGTTAGGAATAAAGAAGAAGGGTAAAGGATAATAAGTAAGATTTCCTTGATTACAAAAATGATCCACGACTCTATTATCAAATTCTGTATTCTTGTGATTAATGGCATTAAACCGTTCACCAAATCCAAAAATCTGATCATAAGAACCAGTAATGCTTATATGCCAGTCTTTTATTGTCAGAACTAGTCCGCTGCTCGTTTTAACTTCATTGTTCTCATAGGATTTGAATTGATGTGTGATCATGGCCGCTCCCTTAATTTTTTGATTTGATTTATATACGCTGCACATACAAATTCAGCATTTGCCCACATTAGTGGATTAATGAAGGAATGAGACTCATCAGTAGCGTCAATGGCTTCTGGAAGCATTCCATATCCATTTAGATGACTGATTGCCCATTCCATCGTTTTTTTATAGTGTTGCTTATCATTAATCAGAAAAGCAGTCTCTGCCACCGCGCATGTATTAAAGAGCCAAGGTCCGTGATGGTATTCCTGTTCACTATAGCCAATACCGTAATCAAAGAAGGAGGCATTTTTAACTAGACAACGATAGTTCTTGATAAAATTATCCGTGATTGGATAACCAAGACTGGCTGATAAGAATTGTGGAGTATCATATTTGTATAGTATCTCGTCATGATAATCTACATACCCATAGGCATAATAGCCATCTTGAAGAAGTGTGTTCTCAATACCCTGGACGGTCTCAGCAACCAACGTTTGCCATTGTATTGTGTCTTGAAGATGACCGAATTCTTTAGCAATCTGAATCGCACCTAACACACCCCCCACAATAAACATGTTAGTAGATGTAATATATGCCGGTCCAAACACACCTTCGTTTACGCCACCTTCTGGTCCAAAAAGATTGTTCTTTCTTGAGATAACTTTCAAAGTATTGACACTTCTTTTTATGGCTTCGTAATCTACAAGTAATTTCCCGCTGAGTTTGTAATAATCCGAAATGACCCTACAAAAATACCCAATAGTATCAATCTGTGAGTAGACGTTATTATTGGCTCCCTCATCAGGATTTTTATCCGCATTATATCTCTGATAAAACTCACCATTCTCTTTTATCGGACAAGCCATCAGGAAATTAATGATTTGCTCAAACTCTTCATAGTATCCCGCATAAAGAAAAGCCCTTGATCCCATTAATGCATCTCTAACATAAAATGTAACTTTCCCATTGGCAAAATAGTGACCAGTAAGGTCAGCAGGCAGAAGTCCATTTAGGTTCGCAGCTTTTAAAGCAATCAACATGGTTTTGGCTTCCTCAGGATAATTTGAAGTAAGTTTGCTGTGATTAAGCCATGTAGTCCAGAATTCAACTAAGTCTACCAATCCGTAATCAAAATGAACATCATGTATATGATCTGTAACCTCTCTTTCAGAACATCCTACGACGATGGCCCATCTGTAGTCATAGCTTTCACCGGGAGATAGTAGTACTTCTTTGTTTAAAGACATCGATATCGGTTTAGATGCTTCCAGTGTGTCTCGCAACTCGTTTTTATGATGTAAGATATCTTCTATTCCATGATACATAAAACCGCTTGGCGCATCCAACGACGAATTAATATGATCAACGTTTTGAGCAATTACCGCGAAATGATTCCCTTCACTTTGATAAAAAACATTTTCATTCTTTCGAATAATCCTTGTTTGAAGACTATTTTGGTTGATTACCAATGCAGAGAGGGTAAATGTCTGTGGTTTATCACTGGTATTGATAATGCTGGTTTGAAAAAAAAGATGGTTCTTATTTGCTCCAGCAACATCTGTTTTGGTAAAATCCTCATACACAAACACATCTCTGACCAGACAATTATTCTCAACTGTGGATTCTTTGGATTTTAATCTAGAAGGATGTCCAATGCGTGGTTTTATCCGATCTCCAAAGTAAGCCGTCTCGTTTAACATAACCACAGTACAAGCCGTATGAATCAGATCAACTTGATAGTTGTCTATGAAAAGATGTTGAAGTCCAATAGCCTTCTGATCGATAATCGTTTCATTTAATCCATACAGAGAAGAAAATTTATCCGATCCAAGATAAGTAATCCCAGGATATTTCACTTTATGCCCCCTTCTTGAATACCTCTGATAAAGTATTTCTGAGCAAAGGCATACACAACCAAAATTGGGATCATAGAAACTAAAGAACCTGCCATCAGTGTATTTACTTCCGTTGTATATTGAGTATTCAGTTTACTTAACAAGACAGGCAGTGTCATCTTATTTGGATCCGTCAAGATGATCAAGGGCCAGAAATAGTCATTCCAATAGTTCATAAAGTTAACCACCAGCAAAGTGGTGATTGGAACAATACTCATCGGAATTATTACTTTCCAATAGACTTGAAAGAAGCTGGCCCCATCCATGAAGGCAGCCTCAATGAAGTCATTAGAAATATTCTTCATGTATTGTCTAAGCAAGAAGATCCCAAATACATTAAAAATCGTGGGGAGAATAACGCCAACATAGGAATTGATCAATCCGAATTTCATCAATATGATAAAAATTGGAATTCCGGTGACTTGAATCGGGATCATCATACTAGCTAAGAATAGCGTGAAAAGCAAATTTTTATATTTAAAATCAAATTTCGCAAATACAAACGCTGCTAAACTTGCTGAGAAAATGGTCAGTAGAGTTGAACTGACTGAAACAAGAATGCTGTTAAAGAGTGACTTCATAAAGGGCAGTTTTGTAAAAATCTTTACATAAGAAGCAAACGTAACTTCTTTCGGGATCCATTCTATTGGAATCGACATTAAAGCACCCGCACCTTTAAATGAAGTCGATATCATCCATAGGAATGGAACCAAGCTGACGATGGTCAATCCTGCCAGAACAAAGAAGACTGAACCATCCTTAAGTTTTAGATTTTTATTCATAGAACACCCATTTCTTTTGAAGTACCATTTGGATCAATGTTACCGTAACGATGATAATTAGAAGAACAATCGCCAATGCTGAGGCATAGCCCATTTCAAAATATCTGAACCCGTAGGTGTAAATTCTTTCTACCATGACTTGCGTTGCACCCATAGGTCCGCCTGCCGTCATCACCATGATTTGCGGAAAGAGCTGGAATGAGTTGATGATTGTCGTTACGAGGACGAAGAACAAAGTCGGTGTAACCAATGGAATAGTGATTTTTCTTAAAATCTGAAATGCGTTGGCCCCATCGATTTTGGCAGCCTCATAGAGTGTCCGATCGATACTTCTCAAACCACCAAAGATAATAAGAGAAAAGAAACCTAGATCCTTCCAAATACTGACCATCACAATGGAAATCATCGCCCATTTCGGGTCTGTTAACCAAGCAGGACCATGTATACCTACGATTGCCAATAAATTGTTCAACATACCATATTGACCGCTGAGAATCGATTTCCAGATGATGGAACCCGCAATCCATGATGTCAGTACTGGGATAAAGAGAAGAACTCTAAAGGCAGCGACGCTCTTCATAGTTCGATTAAACATTAAGGCTAGTAAGAGTGAAGAGACTAATATTCCGGGAATATAAAGCGATATAAACTTCATCGTATTCGTCATGACTCTGTAGAATTCTACGCTTTTAAAGATATCAATGAAATTCTTGAAACCGATGATGTCTGGCGCTCCACCAATGACATCCCAGTTAGTGAAACTCAAATACAGGGCTGATATCATTGGAATAAGAGAAAAGACGATGAATCCAAGGATGCTCGGGACCAGGAAGAGCATAATATAAAACCTAGCCTTATTTTCCATTATTTTCATCGTCTTTCTCCTTTAATTGACTTATCTAATCAGAAACAATTAATACTTACCACTAATCAAAGCTTGAGCTTGATCTAATGCTTCTTTAGCAGTCAATTCACCAGCAATTGCTTTGGATAAATAGATTTGTAGATCATCCGCAACGGCACCGAATTTTTCAAGTGATGGAGGCATAACTAGATAATTCAATGAATCAAAGACAGCTTGTTTGTTTGCAGGAGGAACAACCGCCTTGAATGCTGCAATAACTTCATCGGTCAAAGCAACAGGTAGATCCCAGTTAGCATTTGCACGCAGCAATGCGGCTTCTGGACTTCCGGACAAGAAAGCTGCAAAAGCAGTCGCGGCTGCTATAACTTTAGAGTCTTTACTTACAACGACTGCATCTGAGAAGAAGTGTGTTGCGTGGTTTTTAATTCCAGGTTCAACAGCGATATCCCAGGCAAAGTCGCAGTTTGTTGCGAAATCATTGAATGCCCAGATACCGGTAACAATCATCCCCAAGCGACCGGATTTGAATAGATCCCAGTCTCCCATACCACCCAATTGTTCCGTTGTCGGAGTAACATTGGTTGTATTGATACGCGCGATCATTATTTCTAAGGCTTCCACGTTCTGAGCAGAATTCAACGTAAATGCACTTTGATCTGCATTCATCATACTTCCGCCGTTTTGCACTACAGTTTTGTAGAATTCCCAAGTCTGTATTGGACGGAAGACACCATAGATATCTGTCCCTAAAGCGCGAATCTTTTGAGCTGCAGCTAGTTCTTCAGCCCATGTCCATGAGGATGTAGGATAAGCAACTCCAGCTTGATCAAACAGATCCTTATTATAGATTAATACAACATTAGAGAATTTTGTTGGCAATCCATACTGTTTTGTTCCAATTTGGAAAGCTTTCAAGGTAGTAGGTTGAATTTTTGAAATATCGAACTTCGAAAGATCGAGTTCTGCAATAGCACCTTTATCAGCATAAGCTCTGAAATTTTCAATGTTCAATTCAAAGACATCCGGAGCTTGTCCACCGGCTACTCGGGTTGCCAATTGGGTAAAGTAATCAGCATATCCCAGTGTTTCTACTTCAACTTTAATCAATGGGTTGGCAACTTCAAATGCGTCAACCATTGCTGTTAGTGTAGCTTCTTGACCGCCATTCGAGGAGTAATTCAAAAATTTGATGGTAACTTCTTTTGCCTTAGCAGGTGTACAGGCTGCTAAGAACAATACAACTGTAAGCACAGCTAGTAGTTTTTTCATAAATCGTTCTCCATTTCTTTCTGTTTATTTAACCTGGTATTCCATACGAGCTTCATTCCCTTTTACCCATAAAAACGATGGCTTCATACGGTCTCAAGTTCAAACCACGCTTATTATCGAATGTATCATAATTCGATAAAATCGCTTCTGCAGTATCAACCTTCTCATCCAGATGAACTGGGGTAGAGTGGAAATTGCAGTAAACACTAAGCACTCCTGTATCTAAAACTCTTTGATAGGCAAACACATCCGGATGATCAGGATACAATAACTCAAAGGTTCCTTCTCGTATCAACTCACGATAATCGCTTCTACGTCTAAACCATATCAACTTTCGATAATACTCTAGTACCGAGTTATTTCTTCCGATTTGATCCTTCGCATTGATGTTTACATAATTAGGATTAATATCTAGCCAAGGTCTTACTTGACTAAATCCACCAAATGCTTCTATTGACCAAGGGTAGGGTGTACGTGCGTTATCTCTTCCGATTTTATAGATGGAATCCATAATCTTATCCATGGCCATTCCTTTACTTAAACGCATTTGCACCATATTTAGTGTTTCTACATCTCGATAATCATTGAGATCATGAAATTTAACATTTGTCATTCCCAATTCTTCGCCCTGATAGATGTATGGAGTCCCCTGCATAAAATGAAGCAATGTTCCAAGCATCTTAGCGGATTCTACTCTATAGTCCTGATCATTCCCCCATCGTGATACGATCCGAGGAAGATCATGGTTATTCCAAAATAACGAATTCCATCCTTCTTTATACAGACCGACTTGCTGTTCCTCAAATACTTTTTTCAACTTTTGTAAATCAAGCGGTATCGTATCCCATTTCTCTTTACCAGCTTCTTGGTCAAGCAAGATATGGGAGAAATTGAAGATCATCGAGAATTCACTACCATCAAGATTAGAGTACTTCTTTGCCTTTTCAACAGTAGCGCCCCAAGTTTCTCCTACCGTCAAAACATTATATTTAGCAAAAGTCGCTTGATTCATCTCTTGGATATACTCATGAAGTTTAGGCCCATCCCCTATGATTCCGTGATCTATGTCTTTCGCGATTAGGTCAATGACATCAAAGCGAAATCCTTTTATGCCTTTCTCAAGCCACCAATTCAACATCTCATACAGATCTTCTCTGACCGGTTTATTGTGCCAATTTAAATCGGGTTGGCCCTTCGCAAATAAGTGAAGATAGTATGAATCTGTATTCTTATCAAGTTCCCACGCTGATCCTAGAAAAATGGATTGCAGGTCACTGGGAAGTGTTCCCTGATTTGGTTTAAAAACATAATAGGAACGATATGGACTTTGAGGGTCTGCAAGCGCTGATTTGAACCATTTGTGCTCTTTGGATGTGTGGTTGGCCACAAAGTCCATAACAATCGAGATTCCATGTTCTTTGGCTTTTTGGATAAGCTCATCCATATCAGCCATTGATCCAAAATCTTTCATAATTCCAAAATAATCACTGATATCGTATCCATTATCTTCATTGGGGGATTCATAAACCGGTGAAAGCCATATAACATCAATCCCTAAATACTCAAGATAATCCAATTTAGAGATGATGCCTTGAAGATCACCAATCCCATCGTTATTGCTGTCCTTAAAACTTCTTGGATAAATTTGATATACAACGGATTCTTGCCACCAATTCATTTCAACCTCCTTAGTTTATCGGTAAACTAAATCACCGATAAGAAATTCACTTTTCACTTTATTAAACTGATTCTTTTTCAATTAGTTTTACTGGTAAAGTCAGGTGCTCAGGAGCTAATGAGCGACCATCAAGTTTTCGCACCAGTAAATCAACAGCCATATAACCCTTTGCTGTTATGTCTTGCTTTATAGTGGTTAATCTTGGCTCGCAAAGATCTCCAATATACAATCCGTCGAAACCGATGACCGAGATGTCTTGCGGTACACGCAACCCATGGTCCTTCAATCCCTTGATCACACCAATTGCCATGACATCTGAGTAGACAAACAAAGCATCAAAGGCATCTTTCTCTTTGGCAATTCTTTGTGCGATCAGAGCTCCAAATTCAAATGAGGGAAAGCCTTCAAACAACCACTTATCATCGAAAGGAATATTATTTTCATCCAATGCGCGCCGGTATCCGTCATAACGTTTACTCGCAACACCAATTTCCTTAATTGAGCTTACGACAACCCCAATTTTTCTTTTTCCTCGTCGGATCAAATGATTGGTTGCGATAAACCCGCCTTGCTCATCTTCAGTAACGATAGAATCGCTTTCTTCAAGATCTGCATAAGTATCGATGAATACGACAGGTACATTTATATCTTTAAAGACAGTTCTAATTTCTTTTTTAACAGCACCAAGAATGATAACTCCATCAACATTCCAATTCAAAACAAGATTACTAAGTATTTCTTCATCACTAACAAACCTAAACATCAAGTAATATCCTGATTTACGTAAATTGAATTCGATACTGTTAATCAATTCACCATAAAACGGATTGTTAAAGGCTGTATTTTTATAAGGATCATTCTCAATGGTCTGAGGGATTGTAAATAAAATGATCTTGGAGCTGTTTGACTTTAAATTGCGGGCAAAAAGATTAGGCGTATAGTTGGTTTCAACAAGAATACGTTCAATACGTTCACGAGTTTCTTTTGAAACTTTTTCGTATTTTTTATGGATGACATTAGAGACCGTCATCTTACTGACTTTTGCCATTTTAGCAATTTCCACAATTGAAGCCATTTTTCTCCTTTTAGTTTACCGTTATACCAATAATAACTTACATCAACATCGATGTCAAATACTTTTCGATAAAACTATAAATTTTCATTAGAAGATTCTGCTCGGTAATGGCTTAAACTAGATCAGACTTGGCAGTACCTTATTAGCGCAAAATAGAGCCATCATTTTCATGATGGCTTAATCGACTTTTGGTGGAAGTGAGGGGAGTCGAACCCCTGTCCAAATTGCGTCCACATTCAACCGTCTACAGTTTAGTCTGAGGTGTTAATCACTGGGTTTGCGTCAGACAGGCTCCCAATGATTTGTTCTACTGGTGTTTAGCTAAGCTTTGTAAGAACGACTGGCTTAACGATCCCATCTTTTTTGTGCCGTCTATAAACCCAATGGGCAGGGTTACTAGAGACAGCTGCGCTCCGTTAGGAGACTAAGCAGCGAAACTTAATTTGTTTCCGTTTAAAGTTTTTTGGCAATTAGGTCGCCACTCCACTGCAGATTGAATCCAACAGACAACCTGTCGAAACCATGACACCCCCATGGCACAATCACTATAACGCGAAGTAAGACGCTTGTCAACGAGGATGTCCAAGAATTTTCCCATCACTACGAAGAGTCTTTAACTATGATTTAAATACGTTATGTTATGATTTCTATAAGGATAGGAGAAATGATGAAAAAACTATTAAATACCAGTTTTGCTTATGCGATTGCCGGATTAACAGCTGGAGTCTATTATCGAGAATTGACACGTTTCGTTGGTTATACTGGAGCGAGTCAATTATCTGTCGTTCATACTCATCTTCTAGCTTTAGGGATGATGATGTTCTTGATCGTATTGTTACTTGAAAAGAATCTCGAGCTCAGCCAATCCAAGAAGTTCAAGACCTTTTATCGCTTGTATAATGGAGGACTCATTCTTACAGTAATGATGTTTCTATTAAGAGGAACCCTCCAAGTATTTCAAACAGAACTCAGTAGTGGCTTAAGCGCATCATTATCAGGCATCGCTGGAATCGGTCATGTCTTGATCGCTGGTGGTGTTGTCTACCTGTTTATCACACTTAAAGATAGAATTAAATAAACAAACCGAGGTTTGTTTATTTTTTGATTGATTGATTTTTTAAGAATGATCTTTTCTAGTTCTCACTATTTATTAGGTGAAATTGGGGCAAACTCTGATCATCTTCTTGATAGTTCGCTAACTCATGGATTCCATCATGGACAATAAAATCATTGGCCAATTTAATCAATGTTCTTTCATCGATGATCTGTGTCATCGAAGTTTCCCTAAAGCGTATTCCTAGTGTGAATGATTTTGGAAGTCCTTTAGAATTGATCTTCATTTTAAGTAGCATCGTTGAATTGGGTGATAGTTCTCTTAAGTCATAAGATTCAAAAGGAAGCACTTGAAGTATTCCGTTTTCATCTGAGATGATCAGCTCTGCTGTATAAGGTAAAGTTATCGCAGAGAATCCTACGTTATTCATCTCTATTTTTACTGTAAAGCTTTGATCTCTTCTAAAACTAGAAGGTATGGTCATACTTTCAATGAACCAACGATACCCTAATTTATTTGAGATATGATCAAAGAGTGTTGATGATTGATAAGGTGTACTTTCCCATAGATCTATTACTTCTTTGTTGTATTTCAAATTTAGATACGTTAGCTTAATCAAGGCTAATTCTTTTAAGGCTTGTTCAGCTTCGGTATAGACACCAATCATAGGCATCTCTCCCCCATTGGCCAATACATAAGGCAATGAGGAAATATAGTTCAGTTCTTCTTCTCTAGTTAATGTATCTAGTTCGTAGGTGCCCATATCTGATTCTGTCGATAATAAGGCATCATTATGAAATGCGATCCGACTCACATCGATCAACTCAGAATCGATCTCACGCATAAAACTAGGTCTTCTTAAGGCGATCGAAATAGGTTGTGGTACCGCA
>CAIXIN010000149.1 GCA_903919545.1 uncultured bacterium
GCAGATACTCCGATAAAGACATCCGCATCGATCAAAGCTTCTTTTAAAGTGTAATGGTGATTATGAGGATTGATAAACTCAAGAAGTTCCTTAGATAAGAAATCATAGGCATCCATATCATCATGATTTAAGATGCCTGATTTTGAAAACCCAAGAATGTTTTTAACGCCCAGTCGTTTAAGCATAAACATGATGGAGCTTCCTGCAGCTCCTGCCCCACTGACCACGACTTTTAGATCTTTGAATTCTTTCTTAAGTAATTTGAGTGAATTGATCAAACCTGCCGCAACTACGATCGCTGTCCCATGTTGATCATCATGAAAAACAGGGATATCTAAGACTTTTTTTAGTTCTCTTTCAATGGTTACACAACGAGGTGCAGATATATCTTCTAGATTGAAACCTCCAAATGAAGGCGCTAATGCCTTACATATTGCGATAATCTCATCAGGATCTTTGGTATCTAAGGCAATAGGTACCGCATCAATGTTCGCAAAGGCTTTAAACAAGGCGCATTTGCCTTCCATGACAGGTAAAGAAGCTTTAGGTCCAATATCCCCTAAACCTAAAACAGCGCTCCCATCTGTGATGACAGCGACGGAGTTCCCTTTCCATGTATAGGTATAAACCTCTTCAGGATTCTGTGCGATGATGCGACATGGTTCAGCGACTCCAGGTGTATAGGCTAAACTAAGATCTTCTTTTGTCTTAAGATCGCACTTTAACTCTACACTGAGTTTACCCTTCCATTGTTTATGGGCAGCTAATGATTTTTCATATATGTTAGACATCATTTTCCTCCAAGGATCTATTTTCTATACTTGGCTTGTTCAATCGTATATAAATCATTCCCATAGGCATCGATCACAACGATCGCTGGGAAATCTTTGATCCAGAATCGTTGGATGGCTTCAGTACCTAAGTCTTCATAAGCCAATACTTCGCTTTTTATAATACTCTTGGAGATGGTCGCACCTAAGCCTCCAATGGCCGCAAAATAAACTGCCTTGTTTCTAATGATGGCTTGAATGACCTCATGACTACGATCACCTTTCCCAATCATGCCTTTTAAACCATGGTCAAGTAAAGCAGGTGTATATTTATCCATTCGATAACTTGAGGTGGGTCCTGCTGATCCTACCGCGAATCCAGGTTTCGCAGGAGCTGGTCCTACATAATAAATAACATCTCCTACGATATTGACAGGTAAAGGTTCTTTGTTTTGTAGGCACTGGGATAGACGTTCATGAGCAGCGTCTCGTGCAGTAATCAAGGTACCACTTAAGTAAACAGAGTCTCCTGCTTTTAAAGATAAGGCTGTTTTTTCATCTAGAGGTAGATTAACTTTAATGTCGATCATAAGAGCCCCTTTCAAAGGATCGCTGAAGCATGCCTAGAGGCATGACAGCTGATGTTGATGGCGACAGGTATGGATGCGATATGCGTAGGATAATATTCGATGTTGATAGATAAAGCGGTGGTCGTTCCTCCTAAGCCTGCTGGTCCTATTCCCAGATCATTGATGCTTAAAATAAGTTCTCTTTCAAGTTGTGCGTACTTAGGATGTGGATTTGGATTTCCTACACCTCTTAGTACAGCTTCTTTTGCGATAAGCGCTGCTTTCTCAAAAGTACCACCTATCCCAACGCCTACGATCATAGGAGGACAGGCATTTGGCCCAGCCTTTTCTACAGTTTCCAAAATAAAACGCTTAACGCCTTCTAAACCTACAGAAGGAGGAAACATTTTAATTGAACTCATATTTTCACTTCCAAATCCTTTAGGCATGACTTCTATTTTAATTTGATTTCCTTTAACGATGGAAGTATGAATCACCGCAGGTGTATTGTCTTGCGTATTCGAACGATCAAAAAGTGGATCTTTAACTACGGATTTTCTTAGGTAACCATCTTTATAGGCTTCCCTAACCCCTTCATGTATGGCTTCATTATAATCACCATCAACGATCAATACTTCTTGACCTATTTCAACAAAAACAACCGTCATTCCTGTATCTTGACAAATCGCGAGTCGTTCAAACTTCGCGTACTTATCATTATCGATAATCTGTTGAAGTACGGTTTGTCCAATGGGTGATTTCTCATCCTTTAGTGTTTTATTTAACGCATCGATCATGGGTTCCCCAATCTCATAATTCGCTTTTAAACAGAGTTCTTTGACAGTTTTCGTGATTTCTGATGCGGATAAGGTTCTCATTTTAACTCCTTTCAATCAACTTCTTTGTCTTAATTCTATCATAAGGGGCTAGTGTTTTCCCTTAATCCTAGTGGGTATAAAAAAGACAGCTCTGTGTCTTTTAGTCTTTTACCTGTATTCCCAACAATCTAACTAAACTTAGTGCCTGAAGTGGATCCACTGTTAAACCTTTTAGGAGTTGGGGACTTAATCTAAGCCCATTGATATTACAACCAGAAAGATCCATCTTAGTAAGTGAGGTTTCTGTAAAATCCGCCATAGAGAAATCAATTAAAGTGGTCTTAAAATCGCTTTGTTTACATGATTGAAACGCACCTTCTGTGAAATTACATTCTGACATCTTTACATTCTCAAACGTACTTTCACTAAAATCTGTGATCGAAAATTGAGACTTTATAAACTCTGTATATTTAAACTTGGATTTTCTAAAGATACTTCCTGTCCCTTTACATTGATCAAATCGAACTCGATGAAATAAACTTTGGCTTAATTCAACATTCGATAAATCACAATTGATGAAAAGACAATCTATGAATTTCACCTTCTTAAGATCACCGCTAAATCGTACTCGATTAAACTGACATCCATTGAATTCTTCTACAAATCTAGCCTCAAAAGAGGGTTCATTGAAGATAAAATCTCGATACTTCCCATCGTCTGGCTTTATTGATGTATACTCTATCATCTCTGAAGAGAATATAGGATCAAAAGGATTTTGTTTAGACATAAGAAGCTCCTTTCACACCCTAAATTTACTCTAATACTTTACCATGTCACTCTTATAAAGTCATTGATTCATAGGAAATACACTCTCGACTTGTTTCAATTCATTTGACTTAAGTTTATAATTAAAAACGGAATGACCATAAACAGGAGCACCACAATCATATGAAAACAAGAACAAACATCAAGAATCAAGAATCTTTATCCATATTAGGTTTTGGGGCGATGAGACTGCCTAAAATTGGTAAAGTCATCGATGAGGAAGCTTCAGAGAAGATGATCATTTCTGCGATTGAAAGAGGCGTAAACTATTTCGATACTGCTTATGTGTATCAAAACGGTAAAAGTGAGATCGTCTTAGGTAAGATATTAGCCAAAGGTTATCGTGATAGAGTCAATATCGCCACCAAGATGCCTCCATTTATGATCCGTAAAACAGCTGATTTTGAGAAGATCTTCAATACACAACTACAACGACTTCAAACAGATCGTATCGATTACTATTTGATCCATATGTTGATGGATGTTTCTACATGGGATAGATTAAAAGGCTTAGGTATCCTAGAATGGATCTCTGAGAAAAAGAAAAGTGGACAGATTCGTAATCTAGGATTTTCTTTTCATGGGACTCAACAAGAATTCTTGAAGATCATCGATGCCTATGATTGGGATTTTACTCAGATCCAATATAACTTTATCGATGAATTCAATCAAGCTGGTAAAACTGGTTTATTATATGCGGCCAGTAAAGGCATTCCTGTCATCATCATGGAGCCTTTAAGAGGAGGCAAGATCGTTTTTGGATTGCCTAAAGAAGTCGATAAGATCTGGAAAGAGATGACTCCAGAAAGATCTGTTGTAGAATGGGCTTTACGTTGGGTATGGAATCATCCACAAGTCTTACTACTGCTCTCTGGTATGTCTACACAAGAACAAGTCGATGACAATATCCGTATCGCTAATATCGCAGAAGCAAATACCTTAACGAATCAAGAATTAGCGCTTTTCGATAAAGCACGAGAAATCATACGTGAGAAAACGAAAGTACCTTGTACTGCCTGTGGTTATTGTATGCCTTGTCCTCATGGGGTAGATATCCCTGCTGTATTTGCAGCCTATAATGATAAATATCTCAACAATAAAGGCTTTAGTGCGATGTTTACCTATATGCAAAATACAGGCGCAATGACTAAACATCCTGCTTATGCATCACTGTGTCAAAGTTGCCATGCTTGCGAGCCTCATTGTCCACAAAGCATACAAATAAGCGATCGTATGAAAGATGTGAAAGATGATCTAGAAGGTCCCTTCTTCAAACCTATTGCCTATTTAGGCAGTAAGTTTATGGGCTAAGTTATCTCATTAAATCTCTATTATCAAAAAACAAGAAGCAAAGGCTTCTTGTTTTAGTTTAAATTAAAATCTCGTTTGAATGCTTCAATAGCCTCGTTGAAACTACCATGAATTGGAATGTGATTAGATGTTAAGCTACCAACCACATATGAATTGAAACCCACTGGACATTCTGTTCCACTCGCTTGATTTCTAGGTAATCGTAAATCAAAAAATATAGGATATATCTTAATGTCTTTACCTTGACGAAACTTCTCTATTGCCATTCCTAATTCAACCATGGTTCCTGTATCTCCACTGGCCAACTCAAAGAAAAATACATTGGCGAGATCTACATGTTTAGCGTCTTCGTTGAAGATTTCTTTTGAAGTCAATACTTTTGTATTGTCAAAAGGAAGATCGATGGGATTAGCGACGAAGTAGTCTTTATGGGTTCCTTTTAAAGCCCATAAAGTTTTTCCCTCTTCTTTACGTTGTTTGATCTCGGCTTCTGAAAATAAAGGCCCAGCGTTATAGATATAGATCATAGTTCTCCTTTAGTTGGATTTATTGATGGTTATGGAATAAGATCCAATACCACGATATTTATGAGTAATAGGATCAAAATCCTCATCCCCATTATAAGTAAATACGGTTAGAATTATTGGACTGACGATGTCTTTGGTTCCTGCACAACCATGAAGTTTAATAGATGTTATGACTGTCTTTTCGGTCATTTGTTTCTCTAATAGATGACTATACCAATGGTTTAGAGGTTGATTGACATCATCATAGATATAAACTTCAATGAGATCAAATATAGGAGCTGTATCTTTCGGTGATAAGATCATCTGATCAATCTTTTCTCCTGAACTTAAAGTAAAACTCAATTCATAGCCTAATTTATAATCAACACTTCCTTCTATCGCATCCCAATAAGTTGGCCATACTTTTTGAAAGTAACCTGATGGAAGTTTTTCTTCACGTGAAGCAAAAGCAGAATATACACCTACATCTACTTCATTCTTAAAGATCCCACTCGTTTCACTTAATAAAACGCGCGTTTCATCATTGTATATACCGATGGTGATTGGATTATTATCTTGATAGGGTGGTTCTTGAACCTCGACTTCAAAGCTCACTTTTAGGTCTCCCATTCTAACGATCTCAACCAGATAGGTTCCAATATTACCAAAATCAACATTATCACTCATAACAAAGCTAGGGTCTCCATCAATTAAACTCAGAGGGATTTCAGCTGTTTCATTATTGCTATAAGTAAACAAAAGATATCCACCTCTTAAATCAAGTTGAGTATCTTGATTAACGATATAGATGAGTTTAGTTGGTTGATGAAGTAGTTCCATTTTAACAAGCGTTTTAGGTGTCTCTTTACAGGAACTTAATCCTAATAGCGAGATGACCAATAGTATCGAGATGATGATTCTTTTCATATCTGCCTCACTCCAATAGAGATGGATCTTACTCCCCTATTGTGCCATAAAAAGATAGACTTATCTACCCTACATAAATATCAAAATCATAGATTTGTGTTTTACAAGTCAAGTTTAGTGAAAAAACAACCCATTACTTCACATAGATCTTTGAAACTACTTTATAAACTTTATCACTATTCCCACTCGTATAGGATTCATCTGTTAATACTGTGGTAGCACTTATTTCTATCGTCGCAGTTCCTTTTCCAATGGCTGTCACTGTTAGACCAGAAACAGAAATGACCGCATTATTAGTAATGATCTTGATCTTCTGATCCTTCCATCCAATAACCATTGAACCTCCGTCGTAGGGATAAATGAGTTCAACTTCAACTATCTCCCCAACAGAAAGAGGATATATTTTCTCAATCCTAAGTTTCTCTGGTGGATACTTAGGATCACAACCAGAAAGTAGTAATGCAATTATGACAACACATGCATTAAGAATAGTTTTTCTTTTCATCTTTTCATCCCCATTTTTATGATAAGAATTTGTTTAAGTATTGATTGTTCAATACGAATTCTAAATAAAGCGTTTTTGCTTATCTAGGAATATATCTACTAATATCGGATCAAAATGACTTCCTTTTTCAGCTTTGATCAATTCAACAGCTTTTGAATGCGAATAAGCTTCTTTATAAGGTCTCTGTGTCGTTAATGCATCATAGACATCACATAAGGCCATTATTCTAGCACTTAAGGGAATTGCTTCTCCTATCAGTCCATCAGGATATCCAGTTCCATCATATCTTTCATGATGGGATCTTGCGATGTTTAATCCCATATTTATGAATTCATTCTGAGGATAGTTTATATGTATCTTCTCTAAGATATCACTGCCTATTAAGGTATGTGTTTTCATCAATTCAAATTCTGATTGGTCTAGTTTTCCGTTTTTATTTAAAATCGTATCACTTATCCCAACTTTACCAATATCATGTAGAATACTTGCTACTTTTATGGTTTCTACATAAGCTCCTTTTGTAGTATTGTGTTCAAGATATACCTTCTCATCAAGGTTTTCCGCAAGTATAGCGCAGTATTTACCTACATTCTCGGTATGTACTCCTGTATTATGATCTCTTGTTTCAACAAGTTTCGCTAATGTAAATACGATCTCTATGTTTATTTTAGCGATATCCTGAGTTTGTTTATGTATTTCATTTTTTAAATCAAGGTTGTACTCATTAATCTTCAAACTACTGATGAAGTTTTTTCTTTTAATTACTTCAAAATTGTAACTTCCAACCATTCCTATGATGTTGGCTCCAATAAAAAACATCGACGAATACGCTAAATCTTTAGTTACAGTTCCTTGATAAATAATAAAACCAATGAAATACAAAATAAAGTTCACCCATCCACCTATTGCAGCATGCGCAAAATCAAGATTGATTAAAAGATATCCTGAAAAGTAGATCATAAACATCCCCCCATAATAAATGAAATTATCAGGTTTTATGATCAACATGGCAGTTATCCCTGCCCCTCCTAGAATAAAATTAAACATCATAATTCTTTGGTTGATTTCAATGAATATTTTCCTATATGTTAAGAAAATGGTTATGAAAAACATAGGTATAACAATACAGAAACGAATAATGAGAAGCATTGTCAAATACTCTTTGAGAAGATAATAGTCAGAGATAGAAAAAAGTGCATAAAGAAAGGAAAATACAAGAAGTATATTTCTTGTTTGTTTTATATCCAAATTAGTAAGATCTCGTTTGTACAACTTTTCAGTTTCAAGATCAAAACTATCTCTATGTAACATAAAAGGTAAACCCCCTCTTAATAAATATTCCTAAATATACTTGTACTTCTAGTATCTACATACTAACATTTATTATTAGTTAATGGCACATGTTCAAGATCAATATTGAATTAATAGTATCAATAACACTAGTTTTCAATTAAAACAGGTTATTTATAGAGCACAATTATTCGTGAATTAGAAAACTCAAACAAAAATGTTCATAGTCTTGCCTATCAGTAATCCATATAATTACACTTATTTCATTTATACCTAGACGAGTATAAGCTTCAAGACGATGATTACCATCATTTAGAACAAACTTATTCTCAACAAAGTTCACTATAATAGGAGGCATATCGTATTCTGATTTTATTACATTCATAAGATTTGAAACTCGCTTTTCAAATCCTTCCTTATCGACTCGCCATCTCATGTTTTCTTCAGGTCCACAGCAACGTGAAAATAATGATAATTGCATTTTTTGTGGTCCAATAAAATATCGATCAGATAGTTTCAATCCATCAGAGAATTCTTTATTATTTCCATCCGTCAACAAATACTCATGAACCCAATATTCTATTTTTCCATGATTGGCATAATCTTGAGCCGAAGATAAGGTATTTCTATACTCCATTATAAATAGCTCCTTTTATGTAAACGTTTATTAATGAATATTGTAAATTATCTTACCAAGGCTGGACTAGAAGTATGTCTTTGAACTGAGATAATTCAAAAGTCATATCGAAGACACCCTCATCCCATGCAGGTGCACGAAAGAAAGTATTGAAGACACGAACACCTTGATAATTATCATAAGATATGATCATCACATTTAGTGTGTTGTAAACAGCTTCATAATCATATGTTTCAGTAAAATAATTCTCTGTAGCGATGTCTTTCATTTTTTGGATGATAATGGATTTATAATCAGATCCAGGTTTAAACGCATCTGAGAATGTGAATAGTGTACCATCAGGTTTATAGGTGACCCTAACGACCTTGTATGATTCATTTACGTTATTACTAGTGATACTAAGTTGACTCACCACGTTTAAATAAGGACCCGCAGGGTATGCATCAAATTCATAATAGACGAAGTCTTTCTTGTCTTTAACAGCTTGATCAGTCAAGAGTTGATCAGAAGCCATTATTTTATTTCGAAGTTTAATATAAAAATCTGAGAGTTCAGTGTTGGTCGTAATTATTTTCGAGATCTCAGTCTGATCTTTGGTAACCACATCGATCACTGTATTTACAGGAACAAGGAAATTTGATCTTTTTTCGATTGTCGTATCTGTAAATAGGTTTTCTTCTGAAGCAAAACGTTGTTGAAAAGCCAAGACTCCCTTTAGTTTTTCATAAGGAATTGCTAATGCTACCGTAGTGAACTCATCGTAAAACTCTGGGTAAGATTGATCAAAAAACAATATTAATGAGTCTGGACTAAGTGCAAAATCAATATCTCCTCTGATGCCTTTAAAGCCTCCATTGTATTGGTACCATTGTTCATAATAGCTAGGATTTGGATCTGTCTTTCCAACAGCATCCATCAGCACAAGTTCATTGAGCAGATTAACATAATCGGTACCGTTGACAAACAAATCGCTCAGATGAACTTCATCACCTGTATTGAGATCAAAAGTCTTCGAGATGGTATATGAAAAATCACCATTTCGGCCGTCAAAAGCATCAGGATATTTAGTATAAATTGTTGCGCTAACACCAATGGATAAAAGGTTATCATAATTAAACCAATCACCCGTTTGGATTCCAATCTCCTCGATCTTCATCCCATCTTTTGGATATTGCTTAAACATGCCTGCATAGGCTGGTAATACGTTAGGGTCACTATAGGTCTTAAACTTATCTATGATTTCTTTAATCGATTGATTAATCTTGTCTTCGACTGCCTTATCTTTTAAACCGTGGTATTCATAAGCGTTCCAACTTATTTTAACGCCATTAGATGATATTTCACTTCCATTTTGATTCCAGTCACTTTCCATCTTGTTATATGTCCAATAAGTAAGTGAATCACTTTGAGAAATCGTACCTTTAGGATCTTCAAAAGGAACGACTTGAGGTTGTGGTATTTCTGGTAAAGTAGGTAATTCAATGACTGTTTCAGTCTTTACACAAGCACTTAAGCTTATCAATAAACAGAGTAAAAGAATGAGCTTTTTCATTTGATCTTGACGTAACCAGCATTCTCCATCAATTGCTGGCCTTGTTCGGATAAGATATAGTCAACGATCTTTCTAACAGGACTATCTACTGTTTCTGTTTTACGAAATACTGCATAATAGGCTGTACAAATCGGATAGGAGGCTTTGGTTACATTGGCAGAGTTTGCTTCGATGCCATTGATTTTAATAATCTTTACATTAGGATTGTATTCCATATCGGTGACATAATAATAGAACGAATACCCAATCGCATCAGGCGCATTATCATACTGAGCTACAGACGCGATCAATCCTTCCATATAGTCTAGGATCCAACTTTGAGGTGCTTCCATTGGGCTAAGATCACCCATGACCAAGTCAAGAAAACCAGTCTGTGATCCAGAATTTACTGGACGTTGTAGTGCTCTAATGGAGACATCATCTCCACCAACTTCTTTCCAATTGGAGATCTCACCTGTGTATATTTTACGAACTTGTTCCAAGGTCAAAGATTCAATAGGATTATCTTTGTTGACTAAAAATACGAAAGCTTCTGCTGTTATAGGAATGATCTCTAGATCTACTTTTGCAGTCTTAGCAGCTTGTATCTCTTCTTCAGAAGGACTGGTCACAAAAATCAGTTGAGCCTTACCTTCAATGAGATTCATATACGCTTGATGTGTCTTACTGTGAAGAATATATGGTCGTACTTCTTCGATGGTCTTTTCTGTTAAGGTTGCTACCAATGCTTCATCCAAAGGGATTGTGACGGTAGATCCGTCCATGATTGGTAATGTCTCTAATGTAAAATACAAAGGTTTTACAATAACCTGTTTAGTTGAACATGCTCCCAACATTAATGCTAAAATAACACATATTATCTTTTTCATTTTCCACCTCAAGTTAACTTTAACATAATTCAATTTTAAATTATCTCTTAAATAGTAAAATTGCTTTACTAATTTGTTTTAGACAATTAAAAACCGATTCAACTTATGAATCGGCTCATTTTTTATATTGATTTTTAATCAATCTCTATCAGCTCATCCCCTTGTATTCTATAAATATCTTCCAAAGAGATCTTTGTTTTTACGATAGATAGCGTATGAAAAGCTGAATCGATGTGGGACACTAAGCCTTCCGTGGTTACATATGCATCTTTGTCATAGTGTGTGACCTTGATCATCATACCTTTTTTGATTTGATTCATTTGAAAAGAAAGAAGATTGTTTTCTTCATCCGTGCGATCACGACGCACTTGAATGACACGGTTTCTTTCCCTGATTTCATCATAATAACCTTTCAGTGATGCGAAAGGTAGAAACTGTTTGGCTCTACTGGTTTTCTCATTCACTGTTGTGTCCTCCTACAAGTTTATTACGTTTACGGGCGGTAGCTTTTTCTTGATAACTCATCCCTTTGAGGACTGCATTTTTACCATAACGATTCTTAATCGAGATAACTGTTTCTTGAAGTTTCTTTTCTTTAGCATCGCTTTCAACATCATCAAACAAAGAGAAAGTTTCCATCGCATCATCATGAAGATTATTGAAACTGATGTTGAGTCGACGGATAGGAGTGAATGTCTTTGTCGTTTCTCTGTATAGATCTTCAATATGCCCAACTATCTTTTTATAAGAGTTGGTAAAATCTCCGAATTTACGGGATCCACCAGTAGATTTATCTGTTTCGCTCGCATAACCTACTGACATCGATACAGAATCGATCACAAGATGTTTTTCGACCAGATCTAAAGTCAGTAGATCTACCATCTCTTTCATAACTAATAAGGCATCATCATACTTATAATCTTCAAACAGGATCTGACCATTTGAAAGCGAGGAACTCTTGGATTTATAATCATGGATCTCTTTGATCGTACAAGGTTCTATCCCATTAGCGTGATCGATCAGATATTCCGCATTGATCCCAAATTCTTTATAAAGCACTTTTTCATCGATTTGGGTGATCCCATAGAGATCATAAGCACCGTATTTTTCTAATCGTGCAGCAATCCCATGACCTATTCCCCAGATGTCAGTGATTGGCTGATGATTCCACAGGGTCGCCTTGAAAGATGCTTCATCTAGGATCCCGATATGATCATCGACGTGCTTAGCGGTGATGTCCAAAGCGACTTTTGCGAGAAAGAGATTAGTCCCGATACCAGCAGTAGCCGTTACACCGGTTTCTTTGAACACGGCTTGGGTTAGCATCTGTACCATTTCCTTAGCTGATTTATTATAAGGTTTTAGATACGAAGTGACATCAAGAAAACACTCATCTACGGAGTAGACATGGATATCATCAGGACTGATATACTTCAAATAAGTCGAATATATATTGGCAGAGACTTCCATATACCGTTTCATACGAGGCAATGCAGTGATATAGGAAACACTTTCTGGAATCTCATAGATGCGACAACGATTACGGATTCCTAAAGCTTTCATGGCTGGCGTAATGGCCAAACAAATGGCACCATTTCCTCGGCTTGGATCAGCCACGACCAAATTGGACGTCATTGGGTCAAGACCACGATCGACACATTCTACTGAGGCAAAAAAGCTCTTCATATCGATACATGTATATGTCTTGTCTTGCATGGTTATGGCTCCTTTCATCCGTGATAAAATTATAACACTTAGGGTATAGGTATTATCATAATAGGTCCCATTGATTTGGAGTTGTCCTTAGACTTGGTCATTGAATATTACTGAGGTTGTTTGTAGATCTAAACACAATAATTAAACTAGAAGATTCATTACTACTTCTAAAGATATAAAAAAAAGCACCTTTTAAGGTGCTTAGAATGTATCCAATGGAGCGGATGATGAGAGTACTTCAATCACTCGCTAAGATGCGTTAAGTGGCCTATCTATAAGGATTTCTACACTTATTATACAATAGATTCCTTAAGATATCGATCTATGGTTCCTATAAAACTACCCCATAACTACCCCATGAGGTTTTAACAGGTATTTTGTGTAAAAATCTAGTTAATTTTGTGACTTAGATTATTAATATAGAATTGCTTTTTTGTGTTAGATTCAAATTTCTACCACTATGATATTTTACAAAGTGACTTAGCATTTCTTAACACACCCCAGTATAGTCAGAGACTAAAAAAACCATGAAAAAAGCCCTGAAACAGGGCTTAGATGTAGCAATGGAGCGGATGATGAGAGTACTTCAATCACTCGCTAAGATGCGTTAAGTGGCCTATCTACAAGGATTTCTACACTTATTATACAATAGATTCCTTAAGAGTTTGATCTACAATTCCTATAAAACTACCCCATAACTACCCCATGGGATTTTACGTCCATAATGAGCCATACCCCTATCAAGTAAACCAATGGTTTCTATAAAAATTTCAAGGTTAGTTTTAGATCAAAATTTTCAAGTCTTTGACATTCCACAACAAGGCTTTGTTTTCTCAACACTTTTTATTTTGTAACCAAACAGCGCCTATTTTGACTCTCTTTTAAATTCACTGCAATCCAGGACTTGACATTCATTTACCGCACATATACCAATTATCTACCATGAGTACGCAGGAGATGGATTGGTACTGTTAATTGTATTTTGGTACTCAATTACGGTGTTAAATTTCTTCGATTGACTCAAATTAACATGTTGTACCCAAATGTTGTTATTATCCATTATTGAAGCAATCTGACTATAACTGAAAGATGCAACTTCTGAGAAAAAATACCTTGTCTCTGTTCTTATAAAGGCTCCTGTGTATTCTTCTGTTACTCTATATGTATATCTAGATAAAGTGGCTTTCCCAATAGAAAAGTAAGAGGTATGGGTGGCAATTACATTCGTTTGAGGCAGTAAATAATTAGCATTTGGCCCATAAACATTCCATGTAAATGATCCTGAAATGCTTGCACCTACAGTATATCCTTTGTATGATGTTCCAACATTTATAGACCAGGTTCTTGTTACAGATAATGATTGATTCATCGCTACATACCCGACTGTGGATCCTTTGACCGTTCCCCAAGGTATCACCACAGTAACATTCGTTAAGGTCCAAATCTCCGATCCATACATCATTGGAGAAATCGAACTAGCCATCGATTCAGATTGTGCGTTTATAGAGTCAGCATAATTCTGACCAATTTGCCACATTTCAGTAGTAATAGTATCACTTTGAGTACTCTGCTGCTTTGCATATACATTTGTTATTGAAGTGGAGACCATCATTAACGAAATAAGTATTCCTAATAAAGTCTTTGATTTCATTATTATTTTTCCTTTCTAAAGAGAAATTCTATCTTGATAATGCAGAAAACAATTAGAGATATGTCGATTAATGTAATGTTTCTAATCATCTGATTTGTCAACCCAATGGAATCCTGCTCACTAGAATAAAATAAACTGACTGTATCAGTGATTTGATTCATGTTAGTCAAAAGCAAAAAACACAAAATGAGGTAAATGTAGTATTTTATAATTTTTCTGTTCATGTTTCCTTTCAAAAGATATCACAATAAAGTGAAATTCTGTAGTTTAAATAAATAATCGATTTTTCTATCCACCCAGGTGCTAATCAAATGATACAAATTTTCATGGGTCATAACAACTACTTGTTTATGTATCTTTGGCACTAACACATAATGCCAATACTCCAATTTTTAACTTTGCATAGATTTACTAAATCCAAGAACATGAACCATCTGAAAAGTCCCGAATTTGTATAGTCATTGTATAGTCAGAGAATATGAAAAAAGCCCTGAATTAGGGCTTAGATGAGTCAATGGAGCGGATGATGAGAGTACTTCAATCACTCGCTAAGATGCGTTAAGTGGCCTATCTATAAGGATTTCTACACTTATTATACTATAGACTAGCTAAGATATCGATCTATAATTCCTATAAAACTACCCAATAACTACCCCATAAGGTTTTAACACCACTTTAAATCAAATCTAGATTGATTTAGGGACATTGATTCTCATTATAGAACTACTGTTTAGTACTATATCCAAATTTCTACCAATATGACATTTTACAAAAGGACTTCGTTTTTCTCAACACACCCCAATAAATTAGTTTTGAAAAAATACGGATTTTTACAAAAAAGTATCTCATGTCCTCCGCCATAGTGAACAAACCCGCTTAAACAGCGGGTTTTATGATGGTTTGTAATCATTTTGACCATACAATGACCATACAAAACTAAATGAAATAGCTTTCTTTTTTTATAAAGTGATGTTGTATGCAGAATTATACTGATACTCCCAACTGATTTTGATCTTTTTTATCCAACATATGTTTTTAACATAAACTTAACATTTCGTTCAAGTAAACATAAAATTCTGAATAACAAACTAAAAATCAACTTACGCCTGATAAATCAATCATAATTTGATCTTATTCACATATTTCATCTCTACATGTTAGAACATCCTAAGATAAAACTAGTCAGTAATCTTTATTGGTTCACACTTAAAATTCCTCTTTACATGCGGTATAAGCAACTGATACATTCTTTGACTGATCAGGTATAAACGAAGTCCGTTTTGTGTTATCATCTCATGAGTCGCATTAAAATCACTCATTTCATTAGCAACATCTCTTTTTATCTCGATCTGACCTCGAATTTCACTTGTATACACTGGGACACCAGAAGTTTCACATTTTAAAAGTATCTTGGAATCATCGAAATATTCCAGTGGAGGCAATAGTTTTTCCTCATTAAGTCTATATCCGACTATTTCATTTCTCTTTTCCTTATAGCATGGGATAAACCTGAGGTTCGTCAAGTTATGCTTCTCCAATTCTTTCTTCAGTGAACATGAGACGACATATCCTGCTGATACGACATTACCTAAGTGCTTATTACCGAGACTTTTTTCTTCAAGTCTATACGGTTCATGGACTTGATAACCCAAAGCATAACAATGTTTTTCACAGCAAAAATTCACCATATTTGACCATGCTTCATAGACAAGATTCCCTACCCACAATACCAAATATTCGGCATTGTCTCGTTCCGATTCAGTGAACTCATTCTCGATTTGATATAAGTAATTATCAAAATATTTTTGATATTTCTGTTCATGCACTAAAACCATTTGATACAGCGGATCATCAAGTGGAATGCGGATCCGTGTTGTTTCGCTATTTAGTCCATATTTTCCTAATGACTTATATAGATCATGTGCATCAACGACGAGTTGATGTGGAAGTTCAACATTCGGGCTTGCAGGACATAATCTTCGTATAATAAATGTTCTCATTTTTTACTTACCATTTTTAACCAATCCTTTATTTGACCTAGTAACTCAGGATATTTTTCATAAACATCATCTATTGTTTTAATGAGCTCATCCATATTTTCTAGTCTCTTTTTGTAAGCTACCACTTCTCTCCATTTATTCGTGAAAATTCTGTGAAGTTCTTTGGTCATCGGAATTGATAGCATATCATCTGAGTTCTTAATCAATTCACTTAGAAACTTGGATTTTAGGAATCTTTTTTCAATTAAGTGATGTACCTCTACCCCCATACCTTTACACCATACCCTAAGTTGTTTATATGTCCCAGTTGTAAGATTTTTCAAATCAAGCAGATCATCTAGTTTAGAGGCAACTTTTACTGCAAACTGACCACCTTTTGCAACATATGATCCAGGTACCATTGGTAATAATGCTGCACCAACATCCCAAGCCAAGAATCCGAAATTCAATAAATTCGGCTCTTTTACAAATGAATCAAAACTCCAAACAATGCTTATTACATCAAAGACAGTGTCAATTATATAACCACTAGGATCCCTAAAATTTACGGGATTATTTTCACAATAAGTATACAATGCTGTTTCTAGAATTGGACCGTTTCCAGCTATGACTAAATCAGCATTGATGAATCTTTCAACAGCAGGATCATAATAACGACTATTGAGGTAATAGAGCCCTGTATCTGAGTCAAAGTAGTAACCGCGATACCTGAATGGATTGTCTACTCCTATGGTCGTTGCTAAGGTCCCTGTTGTGGATTTTGGATTGCCCCAGGAATCATAGGTATAGTATACCACTTGAACCCCTGAGCTATTCAGAATCCCGATGATGTCATTTTGTCCATTACGAAGATAATAATACATGGATCCAGCTTCTTTGAAGCCATACATGTTTCCATTTTCATCGTAGAAGAAATCCAGGATCTTGGATCCGGTAACCTGTCTGACGATACTTGATCCATTGAGATAATAGTTTGTTGTTACCCCGTTATATATCTTTGAAGTGCGGATCCCTGAGTCATTGTAGGTATAGGTCCCTGTCTTGGTGCCGTTCGTAACTCCAGCCAGTTCTCTTCCATTAGCCCAAGTGAAACTAAGTCCATTTCGATAAGTCAACGGATTTCCAATTGTGTCGTAAGTGATCGATTGCCCATCATAGCTGGTCATCTGATCTTTCCAGGATGTTGAGTACCCGTAATCGTAGGTATCGATCAGAACTCCTCTTGATCCACTAGAATAAACATATTCTGTTCTGCTAACAATGTTTCCACCGATGTCATAAACGTAATCGATGGATTTCGAGGAGTAGACATTGTCTTCTCGAATCAGCTGATTCATCTTGTCGTAAGTATATGTGGCTTTTAGAGTTGTTCCTTCTTTGATCGTCAGGATGTTTCCATTAGTGTCATAAGTATAATTGAAGGCTGCATTGGTTCCATTGGTCATGCTGGCTAGTAAGGTTGTGGTTGAATTAGTGCCTGATCCATCCAAATAAGTGTACGAAGTCTGATAATTATTGGCTCCGTTAATCATTCTAGTTGAGAGTCTTGCCAACTGATCAAAGGCATAACTCAACTGAGTAGCACCATTCAATTTGACGGTATAGATCTGGCCCGGAATCTGACCCGGAACATATTGATCCCCATATGTGTATTCATTTTTATAGGCGGTTCCATCAACCACATTGGTTAAAGAATCCATACGGCCAAATGAATCGAATGTGAAAAGCATGTTGTGGGAATTAGATCCGACCACTTTGGTCAACCTGTTCATGAAGTCATAGAAGTAAGAATAGGTCACTGCAGTGCTTCCGGAATGATCGATCACGCTAGAAAGATTTCCTTGATTGTCGTAAGTATATTCGAATTTCAAAACGGTGTTGACTTTCTTAGCAATAACTCTGTGATAACTGTCATATTCGTATTTGACAACTGCCCCATTCCCATAAGTCGCGGTATCCAGTAAACCATTATTGGCCAGATAGGCATTGGTAATTAATGGTGTTCCGGCGACTTTAACTTGGTATGGATTTCCGAAAGAGTCATAGGTAAATTCATAATCAAAACTGTTGTGTGTGATTTTAGTGAGCCGGTCCAAATCATAAGTGTAAGAGTTGGAGTAAGTCTTCCCATCGACCGTTTTAGTGACACTGGCGACTCGATCGGTATTGGTATCATAAGTGTAAGTCGTGGCTTCAACAGTCGTTTCTCCAGGCGCTCTGAAGGTATTCAAGCGTCCATAGGCTGAATTGTAGTCATAATTGGCGGTATTGCCTCTGGAATCAGTGACAGAGGTAATGTAGTTTCCGTCTGAGGTATAACTCGCAGAAGAATTGATAGTTTTATAGGGCTCACCGGTGATCGGGTAAACCGTAGTCGACGGATTATAGGTTCCGTTAGTTAGGGCAGTCGTATTGGTGGATACTTCCGTACTGCTCATCTCATAGTTGTATATCGTCAGATTATCGATCGATCCATCCATGAAGTCTGACAATGTCGTGTTATCCCATTCGGCACCGATGATCCACGGTTTGCCGGTCGTATCACCCAATACCGCATCCACGATATTACCGCTAGTATAGATGGCAGTTCCATTGACATAGACTTGGATTCGAGATTGAGTGGCACTGATCTGCTTGATCGTATAAACAACCGTATAACTCGTGTTCGCAGCGATCGTGCCGGATGCCAGGATTTGATTTTGAACATTCATCTGCCATCCGGAATAATAACCATTGACTGTGATATTACCACCGGCAGTCGTGTTCTTTGAGAACATAGCGAAGTTTTTGACAACATCCGATTTGATCGTCATGACGGCCGTCAGATCCTGGCCGATATAGAAATCATCCAACTGCATGTAGCCGGTTGATCCATTAAGGACCATGGCCCCTGAGACAAAAGTCACGCCACCGGTATAAGTCGCTGTATGACCGTTATTGGTATTGTCGACGATGGTTCCACCGGATGCGGTATTGAAGTCATACTTCGCGATGAGTTGCTTGGTGTTGGCTTGGGCATAAATGTCCTTGATTTCTTTTTCGTCAAGAGCTCCTTTATAGAAAGCCAATTCATCGATACTGCCTTGGAAGAA
>CAIXIN010000150.1 GCA_903919545.1 uncultured bacterium
CAAGATCCTTTAGTAGACTATGTCTTAAGGGATCCATTCTTTTCCTATAAACATCCAAGCCTTCAAACGAAAGAAGACTTTTTAGAGATCCTAAAAGATGTACTTTTTAGTCATCATAAGACCTACATCGAAATCAATGGATTCATCGAAGAATCAGATCTGATTGGGTTAGAGAGTTGGTTAAAAGAACTACTTCCTTATCCAATCCAAGGCTTTTACTTCGCTGACTTGGCTGTGCTCATGATCCTGAAGTCTTTGAATTATCAAGGAGAAACCATCTATTCTCCTGAAACCATCCTCACCAATACCTTAGAAATAAGAACGCTTTTAGCTTTAGTCGATCGTTTGGTCATTTCTAAAGAATTAACTCTAGAAGAAATAGTAAAGATCTCCAAGACTTTTCCTCAACGGATCGAAATGTTTGGGGCAGGTCATCTACAGATGTCTGTAAGTCGTCGTCTTTTACTCTCCAGTTATCTTCAAGAAATTGGGCTTAATAAAGAAATCCTAAACAAAACAGATTATAGAATCAGAGAACTTAAACGAAATGAAATGATGCCTGTTTTAGAAGAAGCTAAAACGTTCTGTGTCTTTACCCAAGACATATTAAATCCTTTAGAAGAACTTCCTGTCTTAAATCAATCAGAAATCTATGGGATTCAGCTCGATGATTTGTTTATCGATAAGGATGATGCCCAAAACTTCTTTCAGCTCATCATCGATCAAGTCAAAGAAACAGATCTTCATCAAATAGAATCATTCTATAAAACAAACAAACTTCCTTTATTCAAAGGTTATTTTGAGCGTAAAACAAACCTTAGACAGGAGTCCGTATGAGTCAAATAGAACTCTTGGCTCCCGCAGGCGATCTTCAACGAGCGAAAGTCGCTTTCCTTTATGGGGCAGATGCGGTCTATGTGGGTGGAAAACGATTCTCACTAAGAGCTCGCGCAAGTAATTTTGAGATGTGTGATCTCAAAGAAGCGGCTGATTTTGCCCATTCGATGGGAAAGAAGCTTTTTGTGACGGTCAACATGATCGCTCATGAGGAAGACTTAGATGGTTTAGAATCCTATCTAAAAGAACTCGATGAGATACACGTCGATGCGATCATCGTGGCTTCTTTGGCCATAGCGCAATTGGCTCAACAAATGAACTTGTCTTATGAGGTTCATTTAAGTACCCAACTTTCCATCACCAATTCAAAAGCCATGGAATTTTATAAATCCTTAGGAATAGATCGAGTTGTATTGGCTCGTGAACTTGATCTACAGACGATCACAGACATTTCCTCAAACACGATCCTACCTACAGAAGTCTTCATTCATGGGGGAATGTGTGTCAATTATTCAGGTAGATGTACACTCAGTAACGATATGACCTTAAGAGATGCGAATCGAGGGGGTTGTGCCCAATCATGTCGATGGGCATATGAACTCACTCAAAATGATCAAGTGATCAGTAAACAAGAGGATCCTTTTACGATGGGTTCTAAAGATCTTCAAACTTTGGATCTGATTGAAAACTTGATTCAATCAAAAGTAGTCAGTTTAAAGATCGAAGGACGTATGAAGTCTGCGTACTATATTGCGGTCATCGTCAAAGCTTATCGTTTATGGATCGATGCCTTACTTAATAAAACCGCTGATCAAAGTTTAAGAGATCAATTGATCAAAGAACTCAATCAAGCTGAAAATAGATCAACTTTTGATGGTTTCCTCAATGCCTTGCCTAATAGAAATGGTCAAGTCTATGTAAACCAAGAAGAAGCTGTCGTTCAGAACTTTATTGGGACTGTATTGAAAGTGAAAGATGATGAAGTTTTAGTAGAAATGCGTAATAATGTCAAACTTGGTGAGTTGTGTGAAGTATTTGGACCAAGTAAACTGAATGAGAGTTTTATTTTAACTTCGCTGTGTGATGAGAAAGGCAATTTGATTCAAACCGCCAATAAACCGATGGCGAAACTGATTATGAAGGTTCCGTGTGTTGTCCACGTGGGAGATTTTATCCGTAGAAAGGGAAATCTATGATCACCTTAGAAGGCGCCTTATCGATCAAAGCCGCATTGAAGTATCATCGAAGAAAAGTAGAAGTCGTCTATCTCGATGAGACAAAGAAAGACACTAAAGATCTATTTTATATCGAAGGACTCTGTCTAAGAGAAGGTGTTTTCTTTAAACGGCTCCCTAAAGAAGAACTTCAAGCCATGACCACTGGTCATACCCATGGGGGTCTGATCGCGATGGTTGAAGATCGTCAATATTCTTCTTTAGACACTGTCATTAAGAAAGATAAAGGTTTTATCTTACTATTAGAGGGAATAGAAGATCCATTTAACTTAGGTCAGATCTTTAGAACGGCTGCCATTGCGGGGGTCGATGCGATCTTGATGAGTAAGCGAGATCTAGAAAGCTCTCAAGCGACCTTGATGAAAAG
>CAIXIN010000151.1 GCA_903919545.1 uncultured bacterium
GATCATTTATCTAGAGTCATCTAGTGTTTGGTCTGAGTCTGGAGTCATTATGAAAATGAAAACGGATGGGACTTCTAAAACAGCACTCACTGATTTCATTGTGTCTAAATTGTTTGTAAAAGGAAACTACATCTACTATTTAAAGGAAAGTGATTCCAAGATCTATAGAACTCAACTTGACGGGAAAGATACTGTTAAGCTGGTTAATGATGAAGTGTATGGGATGGGCTTGAGCGGAGAATGGGTGGTATACACAGATTGGGCTTTGGGAAAACTAAGAAGAATAAGATTGGATGGGAAGTATATCGCAATATTAGGAGATGATCCTTGTAGAGGAAGATATTTCACAGATGATCTGGCGACCTATTGTGCGGTGAATGGGGGTATTGGTGTAAGCATCACAAAAACGGACGGTTCAGGAACGAACACGCTTGAACTTATGAGAGGGATATTTACCTTCAATCTAGTTGATGATCATTTCTATTTCGGGTCAGATAGTGGTTTGTATATGAGTGATCTCAATGGGGAATCATTGACACAATTATCAACGACGATATTCGCGAATTCACTCAATAGTGGAGGCAATTGGTTATATTACGAAAATGCATATCCTTGGTATGATGTCAATCGAGTTTCGCTTGATGGAAAAACGAAAGAGAGCCTTATGAGTTTGGTCATGGTTGATCCAACAAGCATCGCACCTAAACCTAATGACACTTTAACTCAGGATCTCTCTTGGTTACTTCTGATAGATGGCTGGGCATATCAAAATATATACGCTGGTTATTTGACAAAGACCAAAGGAGATAAAGTTGAACCTTTTTATCCTTATGAAACCAGTGAATATATCCGAGTTGGAGATTGGATCTATATCCTAGAATGGGCTACAGTTTATACGAAATCCCTCTCTAGAATAAAAATTGATGGAACTGAGCTTGGGTTCTTTGATACAGCTAATATCGGTAATATAGCGATCAAAGATGACTGGATCTACTATACTTCAAGTGGCTTATTTTATCGGATGAAAACGAATGGAAGTCAGAAAACCAAGTTGACTACAGACGTAGTAAGTTCTTTTGATATTCATCAAGATTCAATCTATTATGTAGCCTCAGCAAAGGAAAATGGAGATGAGGATATCCATAAAGCCAATTTAGATGGTTCTTCCAATCAAATAATCTTAAGTGGTTCAGTATGGAATATCGATCTAGAAGGAGATGCCTTATTCTTCTCTAGAACGGAGAACGAGAAAACATCTATCTATAGAACTGCTCTAGATGGATCCAATCTAAGCTTACTCATCGAAGAAGCATTTTATATACGTTTGGTTCATTTGGATTGGGTGTATTGGACAAAGGTTGTAGATAGTCATTGTATCATCGTGAGAACTAAGACAGATGGCTCTGTAAGTGAAGAGATCGCTACCTTAAACAGCTCAGATACTCGACTTGAACTTATCGATGAGAAAATCTACTATACAGACTATATAGATCAAGTTGAAGGCATTCATAAGATGGATCTAGATGGGAAGAATCAAAGCCTATTTCTAGTTTCTCAAGTAAGATAAACCACGAATCTCGTGGTTTTTTTTAGGAGAGATGAGATTAAGTTCATACAGATAAGTATGCCTACCTGTGAACGATGTCTAAATACCGAACTAAAATATTTCGCTAAAGTAAATGGGAATTGGGTATGTCGAAGATGTATAGGATTTCAAGGAGAAGACACTCAAGAAGTACTTACAGTAGACGCTGTGGATTATCATCTGAATTTTAAATTAACTCTAGCCCAAAATGAAATCTCAAAGGCTTGTCGAGAATTATCTAGGGAAAACGATATCTTGATCAACGCGGTGTGTGGGGCAGGAAAAACTGAGCTCGTTATGGAGACCATCAAAGATCATCTTAATCGATCTTTAAATGTAGGGGTTGCGGTAGCGAGAAGACAAGTCGCCTTACAGTTATATGAAAGATTCAAAACGGCATTTCCTTCAATCAAAGTGACGGTCGTATGTGAAGGACATACCCAAGACATCAGTGGAAATCTTATCATCACGACGACACATCAACTTTATCGATATAGAAAACATTTTGATTGTTTGATCCTTGATGAACCAGATGCCTTCCCCTTTAGAAACAATCCTGTCCTGAATGGATTCATGAGACAAGCAGTCAAAGGACACATCATCTATTTGACTGCGACTCCAGATCCTAGTTTACTTAAACAAGTAAGACAAGGTAAGTTGACACTACTGTCACTCAACGTGAGACCTCATCACGTCCCCTTACCGATCCCACGACTCATTTACTCTCCTTTTTGGGTCCAAGTGATTGTGTTATGGTGGATCTTGAGACGCTCTAAAAAGATGTGGTTGATTTTTGTCCCTAGTGTGAAACGAGGAAAGGTCTTATCTAAGATCCTTAGGCTGCCCTTCGTTCACGCCTCAAGTGATCACTTAGATGAACTCATTCAAGCTTTCAAAGATAAAAGGATTCCTCGATTACTTAGCACCACCGTTTTAGAAAGAGGGGTCACGTTTAGTGATATCCAAGTGGCAGTCTTACAAGCTGATCATCAAGTCTTTGACACAGCTGTATTGACTCAGATTGCGGGGAGAGTAGGAAGAGATCCTGCTTTCCCAAAAGGAGAGGTGAAGTTTCTATGTTTCAGATCGACAAGCGCCTTAAGAAATTGTCTGAAAGATTTATCCAAAGCCAACCAGTCTGTCTTAACTGCTTCTGTGATCTAACGGATGGCTTAAGTTTAATTGATCTTTTTAGAAAAGAAGACAACTTATGTGGGGTATGTCGACACTTACTTATCCCTTTAAGAAAAACTGTTTCTGTCTTAGATTTTGAAGTATATGCGTTTTATCGTTATGAATCGTTCTTTGAGAAAATGATCTTTCAGGTCAAAGAAAATAAAGATGTGACACTGGCTCCTGTTTTTCTTCATCCTTATGTATCATATTTACGCAGAATCAGTGAAGAGAAAACCATCGTATTGGTTCCTTCATCAGAGAAGAAAACCAAAGCAAGAGGATTTGAACCACTTAGGGAGTTTTATAAAGAACTTGGGTTAGAGATGGTGAGTCCTTTTGAGAAGGATGACATTAAACAAAGTCTTAGAAGTGCTACCCAGCGTTCTAAAATAAAAAATCATTTAAGATTGGCTCATCTTGAGATGATCATCGATAAAGAGATCATTCTCTTAGATGATGTCTGTACTACTGGATACTCACTAAAAGCCTGTATTGATCTACTAAAACCGCACTCAAAGTCCATAAAAGTGGTGGTTTTAGCCCTTAATCCTGGACACCTGAAAGGTGATTCATATCGAAAAAGCGAATATTCTTGCAATTAAAGTAAATTGTGTTAATATGAACTCGTAGTGTAGGAATAGTTCTACATGGGAAAGGTATAGGATTAGATGCAAGGAAAAGTTAAGAAGTTCAACAAAGAAAAAGGCTTCGGTTTCATCGTCAACAATGACGGTAAAGATGTATTCTTCCATTATTCACAATTGAAGATGGATGGATTCAAAACAATCGAAGAAAACGCTGACGTTGAATTCGAACAAGTCGAGACAGATCGCGGCTTGCAAGCTCAAAATATCACTAAGATATAAGCTCATAAAGGTTGGACGAAAGTCCAACCTTTTTGTTGTCTAAAAGAGGCTGAATCGGTTGCCATAATGTACACATAATTATAATGCTATAATAACTATGCAATTTCGGAGGTTCACATGGGAATCATAGAAAAACTGTTTAACGGAGACGGTAAACAAGTAGAAGTCATAAAGAAGCAAGCTTTAGAAGTTGATGCCTTATCAGCACCAATGGCTGCCTTATCAGATGATCAGCTTAAGGCAAAAACATTAGAATTTAGAAGTAGACTCACCCAAGGAGAAACCTTGGATGATTTATTGGTGGAAGCTTTTGCGGTAGCTCGAGAAGCAGCTAAACGTGTCATAGGAGAATATCCTTATCTCGTTCAAATCATGGGAGGTATCGTTCTACATAAAGGCGATATCGCTGAGATGAAGACTGGTGAAGGTAAGACCTTGACTTCAGTGCTTCCTGTTTATTTGAATGCCTTAGGTGGACAAGGGGTCCACATCATTACAGTCAATGAATACTTGGCTGAACGTGACTCTAAATGGATGGGATCCATTCATCGTTTCTTAGGCTTAACCGTAGGGCTCAATCTAAGAAGATTGGTTCCTAGTGAAAAAAGAGCTCAGTATCTTTGTGATATCACCTATACGACCAATGCGGAATCTGGTTTCGATTACTTAAGAGACAATATGGTGACCAAGGTCAACGATAGAGTCTTACGTCCACTTAATATGGCTTTAGTCGATGAAGTGGATTCCATCTTGATCGATGAATCTAGAACACCTTTGATTATTTCCGGTGGACAAAGACAAACGGCCAATCTCTATTTAAATGCAGATCGTTTCGTTAAGTCATTGAAAGAAAATGATGGATATGAGGTGGATCTAAAAGCACGTAGTGTCCAGTTGACTGAAAAAGGTGTCGCTTTAGCCGAGAAATTATTTAAAGTCGAGAACTTGTATCATATACAACACACCAACTTGGTTCATCATCTACATCAAGCATTGAAAGCGAATTATGTCATGGGTTTAGATGTGGACTATGTCGTTCAAGATAACCAAGTCGTTATCGTCGACCAATTTACAGGTCGTATGATGACAGGACGTGTATTCTCAGATGGCTTGCATCAAGCCATTGAAGCCAAGGAAGGTGTTCCTATTAAACAAGAAACATCGACGATGGCAACAATCACTTATCAGAATTACTTTAGATTGTATAAGAAACTATGTGGGATGACAGGGACAGCTAAAACTGAAGAAGAAGAATTCCTATCTATCTACAACATGCGTGTCTTAGCGATCCCTACCAATAAACCTGTCGTACGTATCGATATGCCTGATGCGGTCTTTGGGAGCCGTAAGTCTAAATTCCAAGCCCTATTAGCTGAAGTACAAGAAAGACATACGATGGGACAACCTATGTTGATAGGGACCATTGCGGTAGAGACCTCAGAGTTCATCTCTAAGATCTTGACTCAGAATCATTTGAGACATGAAGTTCTTAATGCGAAGAATCATGCTCGTGAAGCTGACATCATCGCGAAAGCAGGTCAAAAAGGAGCCATTACGATTGCCACAAATATGGCAGGTCGTGGTACTGATATTAAACTAGGAGAAGGCGTACGTGAATTGGGTGGTCTAGCCGTTATCGGTTCAGAGCGTCATGAATCCCGTCGTATCGATAATCAGTTAAGAGGAAGATCAGGTAGACAAGGAGATCCAGGTTATTCAAGATTCTTTGTCTCTGTTCAAGATGAACTAATGGTTCGATTTGGATCTGAACGTTATGAAAGTCTATTCGCAAGATTAGGTGATCAAGCTGTAGAATCCAAGCTCGTTACCAATTCGATCACCAATGCCCAGAAACGTGTAGAAGGCGTCAACTTCGATGTCCGTAAGACACTTCTAGAATACGATGATGTCTTAAGACAACAACGTGAGATCATTTATGGTCAAAGAAACTACATCCTTGAACATGATGATGTCCATTCGTTGATCGAAGATATGTTTACTCGTGTCATCGATAACCTCGTCAATGCCCATATCATTCGTGATGGGAAAGATAAACTTCACGCTGAAGATCTTATCAACGCTTTCGAGAAGATTGGGTTCAAAGACCTCAATATCTCAGAAGCTGATCTCAATGGATTAGAACTTGAAAAGATTCACGGGTATTGTAAAGACAAAGCTTGGGCTGCTTATGAGGCTAAACTAGATCCTATTCGTCAATTTGGTTTAGGGTTTGAAAAGAACGTTGTCTTAACGATCGTAGATCGTTCTTGGCAAGAACACATCGATACGATGAGTAAACTCAGAGAAGGTATCCATTTAAGATCGTATGCCCAGTCTAAACCACTTCAAGCTTATGTTGAAGAAGGTTACCAGTTGTTTGAAGAAATGATGAATACGATCGCATCAGAAGTCTTGAACTTCTGTATGAGAATGCGTATTGAGATAAAGGAAAACAAATAAAAATGGAATTTTATGAATTAAAACAAGGAGTCATCAGTACCAGGGACAAACTCAAGCAGTTGGGTGACTCACTTTGACTTCGCTAGTTATGACGCAAGAATAAAAGAAATCGATGAGATGATGATGACAGACTCCTTCTACAATGATCGTAAAGGAGCCCAAGTCTTGATCTCAGAGAGAAATAGTCTTAGTGAATTGGTAAAGTCTTATCGATCACTGGTATCAAGTACAGCAGAACTAGAAAGCACTATAGATGTCTTTAAGGATGCTTTTGATGATGATATGAAAGCTTTGGTCGAAGAAGAATATAAAACGACTCAGGCTGCTTTTGATGCTTTTGAGATCAAGCTTTTATTGTCTCATCCTTATGATCATTCCAATGCGATCTTGGAACTACATCCAGGGGCAGGTGGAACTGAATCTCAAGATTGGGCTGAGATCTTATATCGTATGTATACACGTTTCGCGGAAAAACGAGGATGGAAAGTAAAGGTCCTCGATTACCAAGAAGGTGAAGAAGCAGGCATCAAGTCAGTCTCTTTCTTAATAGAGGGTGATATGGCGTATGGTTATTTGAAAGCTGAACGAGGAGTTCATCGTTTAGTACGTGTTTCTCCTTTTGATTCATCAGGACGTAGACATACTTCTTTCTGTTCATTGGATGTCATGCCTGAATTCAATGAAGAAATAGAGATCGTTATCGATCCTAAAGACATCGAACTTGAAGTCCGTCATGCCTCAGGAGCTGGTGGACAGAATGTCAATAAGGTTTCATCTGC
>CAIXIN010000152.1 GCA_903919545.1 uncultured bacterium
TCGATGACGTTGGCGAAATTATAGGTAGGAAATCCATCTGATTTTAAGAGGACCTGTTCATCTAAGATCTCACGTTCTACTTCGATGTCTCCATAGACTTCATCATGAAAGATCGTAGATACACCTGGTTTGATGGTTTGACGAATGACATAGGCCTCATTTGAAGCCACTCTTTGATCGATTTGTTCTTGAGTCAAGAAGTGACAAGGATCGGTAAACTTAAAAGGTACGCCTGCTTTTTCAGCCGCATCTCGTTGACCTTGGATGATGTCTTCTTGACAGAAGCACACATGGGCTCCTTTTAGTTTCACCAAATCTAAGGCATATTGTTTATACATCGGTAAGCGTTCAGATTGGACATAAGGTCCAAACTTACCTGGTTTATCAGGTCCTTCATCGTGAATGAGACCGACTTGAGCCAAGGTATCATAAATGATTTCGACACTACCTTCGACTAAGCGTGCTTGATCGGTATCTTCGATACGCAAGATGAAATCCCCGTCTTCTTTTTTAGCGACGAGGTATTCATAGAGGGCCGTTCTTAGATTACCAATATGCATGTATCCAGTTGGGCTAGGCGCAAAACGAGTTCTTACTTTTTTCATAGACATTTCTCCGAAGGATATTATATAATAGTTAAGCGCAACGTGCACACTTTATTGGGGTATGGCCAAGCGGTAAGGCTCCAGACTCTGACTCTGGCACTCCAAGGTTCGAATCCTTGTACCCCAGCCATCTTCATTCTTAGACCCTTTAAAAGGTCTTTTTTGTTGAATATCTTGATAAAGAAGGACAGTTTTCTCATCGATGAGGCGTGTTATAATGAAGCCATGTCATTTACCCCATCAACTTGGATCGATTATGAAGTCATAGACGTAGGCGAAGGCGAAAAACTAGAACGCTATGGGTCTTTTATCATTAGAAGACCTGATTCTAATGCCTTATCTTATGTCGCAGATACAAAATCAGGGCTTTGGAAACAAAGCGATGCTACTTTTAGACAAGGCAATCAAAACGGAGAATGGATCAAAAAGAAGACCGTACCTGAAGCTTGGACAATAAGCATAGATGATCTTAGCTTTAAGATCGCATTGACGCCTTTTAAACACACAGGGATCTTTCCTGAACAAGCCACCAATTGGCAATGGATGAGAAAGCTCATCAAAGAGTCTAAACGAGACATCAAAGTCTTGAATCTATTTGCGTATACAGGCGCAGCCACAATGGCCTGCGCAAAAGAAGGAGCGTCTGTCGTTCATGTGGATGCCTCTAAAGGAAGCGTCTTATGGGCCAAAGAAAATGCGGTGCTTTGTGGTTGCGTTGAAGCGCCTATTCGATATCTAGTGGATGATGTCTTGAAGTTTGTCCAACGAGAAATTAGACGAGGCAATACCTACGACGCCATCATTATGGATCCTCCTGCGTTTGGAAGAGGTCCTAAAGGTGAACTATGGAGATTCAACGATCAACTGAAGGAACTGATGGGCTTATGTCAACAGTTACTCTCAGAGAAACCTTTGTTTGTATGTGTTTCAACGTATAACGATGCCTTTGACTTAAACGATCTTAAACATTTGATCCATGATCATTTTCCTTTAGAGATCGCAGACTGCGAATGAGCAGAATTGATCTTACGCATCAGTAA
>CAIXIN010000153.1 GCA_903919545.1 uncultured bacterium
ATCTATTAGAGATCGCATTAAGATCGATTGGGAAGGATCCTTTAACTCAAATCATCGTGATCGATGATCATAGTGATAAAAATCTAGATGAACTACAGAACCTTAAACAGAATCCTTTGTATTCCCATGTGCTCTTTTTAGAAAGCCCACAAGGTCAAAGAGGACCAGGTTGTGCTCGTAATCTTGGGATCGAAAATGCGACAGGGAAGTATCTTATGGTGGTCGATGCGGATGATTATTTAGAAGAAGACTATCAAAAAATACTACAACCTTATTTAGAATCAGAGTTAGATGTGGTCTACTTTACACCTATCTCAAGAATAATAGGGACCCAAGAAGATGCCCATAGGGTTGATAAATACATCAAGTTGATTGCGGATTATTTAAATGATCCTTGCGAAAGAACAGAAGACGCGATCCGTTTTACTTTCTATATCACCCCATCTAAACTCTATAAACGATCACTGATCGAAGAACATCATATTCGATATGATGAAACCATGGTTTCAGAAGATGTCATGTTTTCGATGAGGGTGGGAGCTTATGCGAAAACGATTGCTTGTACTAAGGAAGTTATTTATTGTGCAACTCGTTCAGCGAATTCACTCACGATGACTCAAAATCAACAAACCTATGATACTCGCTTTAATATACTTCTTATACAGCATGCCTTTATTAGAGAAAGGATAGGAGAAAAACGCTATAAGAAACTGGATCTTCCTTCACTTATCTTTATCGTCAATGCCTTTACTTATCATTTAGGTCTTAAGGTAGCGATAAGATCTGCGTTGATGATGAAGAAGCATCACATTAGGATCTTAAGATCCAATCAGTTTAAAATAAGTCGAATTACTTCTTTCCTAAGACTATCAAAAGGAGCCAAACAGGCCAGTCAAAAATAGACTGGTCTTTTTAAAGGTGAATTCTTGCAATGTAACCGTTTACAGTTTACAATAAGTTCACGAGGAGAATACTTATGATCAAAAAGATGCTTAAAGGCTTAGCTGCCTTCATTCTGGTATTGATGCCGTTTACGGAATTGATCCAGACCGTCAAAGCTGCGACGAGTGTTTCTATTACGATTCACTATCATCGTAGTGATGCAAGTTATGATGGATGGAATCTATGGGTATGGCCAGAAGGCGCTGATGGGAAACAATATGATTTTTCAGCGAGTACAGATGCTTTCGGAAAGACAGCAACCTTTACAGTGGATAGTGCTGCGACTGCTTTTGGGTTTATCATTCGTTTAAACGAATGGGAACAGAAAGATATCGCAACGGATCGTTTCTTTGATATTACTGGAGGTAAAGCTGAGATTTGGCTTAAACAAGGAGATCCTACTGTTTATACAACCAAACCTTCTTTAGATTCTACGCCTTTACCTCAACTGGGAGAGATCGCAGTTAAGGTTCATTATCATAGATATGACAATACCTATGCAGGATGGAATATGTGGTTATGGCAGGTAGGTTTTGATGGATCTGCCAATCCTTTTAATGGATCTGATGGATTTGGTGCTGTGCTTAATGTCAACATCAAACCAAATGAAGGCATTACAGATTTAGGCTTCATCATTCGTTTAAATGAATGGCAGGCTAAAGATGTCGATGGAGATCGCTTCATCAACTTAACTCGAGAAAAAGACAGTAAACTGGAAGTATGGCTCGTTCAAGGGGATTCCAGAGTCTACTATAAACTGAGTGATATCGATATGTCTCCGAAGTTTTTAAGTGCTAATCTAGATGGGCCAGATTTTATCACCGTCAAGACCACAGTACCTATAGCGTTAAAAGATGGAAAACTGGATGGTTTGGTTTTAACCAACAGTAAAGGTGTTGAACAGGCCATTCGTTATGTCTTGGTTTCAGAAGGATCTACAGCGGTAGGTTCGAGTAATTTTACCCTATTTACCGAGAATTCTTTAGATCTTATGGAATCCTATACCTTGTCTCATACAGGGTATAAAGATATCGCTGTTCAATTCAACAGTGTCTTTAAATCAGCAGGATTTGAAGAAGCCTTCAACTATACTGGAGAATTAGGAGCCATCTATAAGAGTGATTCTACGACCTTTAGATTATGGGCACCTACAGCGGCTTCAGTTACCTTAAATCTATTTACTTCAGGTGATGGGGATGTCCCATTTATCCCACTAGACAAAGAAGTGCCTAATTTAGAAATGACTCGTATTGAGAATGGGGTCTGGGAAGTGGAAGTCTTAGGAGACCTTGATCAAGCTTATTATACCTACAG
>CAIXIN010000154.1 GCA_903919545.1 uncultured bacterium
ATCAACTTCTTCAACTAAAGATTCAGAATCCCTTCCACGTCCACCGCCTCTTCCTTCAGTTCCTTCTGGCCATCCACTTTCATTTTCAGGCAAAGCAACTACAGGAGATGCGATCCAAGCGATAAACGAACTGTTCATCAAACCCCATGTACCACTTACCATGATGACCATAAGCATTACTGCCATCACTGGCTTTACAGCCAACTTAGGAATCTTAACAACTTTCCCAAACATAGCTTTGACGAAAGCCCAATGAAGTCCAGTATGAATACCAATCAAGAGTAAAGCAAAGGCTGAGAAGAAATAATGAGCTGATTTGAAGGTATCAACTTCTTCAAATACACCAGCAAAGACAAACTTAGACATCGTGATACCACTTCCGATGATGATCACAAAACTGATCAACAGTAGAACATTAAGGACATAACCTAAACGTGTTTTAAAGGGGATATTTTTAGAGAATAATCTTCTTGTGAAGCTAACGATCCATTTCCAATTGAATGCGAGATGGAGGATGGTTGCCCCAAAGAGAGCTAAGCCTACGACTTCATGAAATGCTAACCCAACAGCTGATACACTAAACAAACTGAACAGGCCAACGGCCATGATTAGATCCAAACTTAGTTTCATCCAATTCTTTTTCATATACGCTCCTTGTGTTTCTTACACAGGACCAGTTTACCGTTTAATTGTGACTTTACTGTGACAAATTTCACACGAATTTGTGTTTTTATCATAAAAAACGTTCACCTAAGTGAACGTTTTGTTTTATTCGTGGGTAATCTTGATGCCAGGACCCATTGTTGAAGAAATAACAACGTTCTTCATATAATGGCCTTTGACAGCAGCAGGGCGAGCCTTACGGATAAGATCCATTAAGGTAACCAAGTTTTCTGCCAATTGTTCTTCCGTGAAGGATACTCTTCCGAATAATACGGAGATGTTCCCTTCCTTGTCGACACGGTATTCTACTTTACCTTTTTTGATGTCTTTAACAGCTTTGGCAACATCCATGGTAACAGTTCCAGTCTTAGGATTTGGCATTAAGCCTTTTGGACCTAAGATCTTACCTAATTTACCAAGTTCACCCATCATATCAGGTGTGGCTACGATGACATCGAAATCGAACCATCCGCCTTTTACTTTTTCAAGAATTTCTTTGTTGCCGACATAATCTGCTCCAGCATCCAAAGCTTCTTTTTCTTTAGGTCCTTGTGTAACGACCAAGACCTTTTGGCTTCTGCCGGTTCCATGAGGAAGTACTACAGCACCACGGATCTGTTGATCAGCATGACGAGGATCTACATTCAAGTTCAACGAAAGTTGAACAGAAGAATCAAATTTTTCAAAGCTTGTCTTTTTCAACAAAGCTATTGCTTCGCCGACTTCATAACGTTTTTCACGGTCGACCAGTTTGGCAGACGCTAAATACTTTTTACCTGTTTTAGCCATGTTGCCTCCTAGTTCTTGTAGCCATCGATTTCGATGCCCATGTTTTTAGCTGTTCCAGCGATGATCGCCATAGCACCTTCAACATCATTAGCATTCAAATCTGGCATTTTGTATTCTGCGATGGCCTGTAAATCAGCTACGCTGATCTTACCGACCTTTGTGGTCTTCGCATTAGGTGAACCCTTTGTAAGCTTCGCTGCTTTTAATAGCATGACTGAAGCTGGAACGGTCTTTAATACGAAATTAAATGATTTGTCTTCATAAGCTGTGATGATAACAGGGACAATGTCGCCTGCCTTATCACGTGTAGCATCGTTAAATGCTGCACAGAACTGGGGCATATTGACCCCAGCAGATGCCAAAGCTGGTCCCGGGCGTGCTCCGCCGGCGGGAAATTGCAGTTTGACGATCTTAACAATTTTTTTACTCACTGGTCATTCCTCCTAATTGAATGAAAGCCGCGGTTTAAACGGACGATGTCGTCCTCCCACGTATTTGCCCATAATAGGCTTACTCATTGTACACCATCAACCAAGCTCAGTCAACGAAAAAAAAACACCTGTGAAGGTGTTTTATAGATTTACTTTTTCTAAGTCTATGTAGGCGATTTCAGTAGGAGTCTCACGTCCAAACAAGCTGATCAAGACAGCTGCTGTCTGAAGATCGTTGTTCATGGATTCAACTGTACCTTCCATACCTGAGAAAGGTCCGGAAGTAATACGTACTCTGTCTTTAAGACCAAAGCTAACAATGACTGCGATTTCAGAAATACCTAAACGCTTGAAGATGTTTTCCATCTCTTCTTCGGATACAGGGAAAGGTTTAGCACCGCCGCCTGATGAACCGATAAATCCGGTAACCCCTGGGGTATTACGGATAATGTACCAAGCTTCATCAGTCATGATCATCTGAACGAACAGATAACCAGGGAAAAGATTGGTCATTTTAGCCATAGGTTTCTTATTTGGCTTAACTTCGATTTCTTCTACTTCAGCGACCAAGATCTTAAAGATGACATCTTGGATACCAAATGAATCCACACGCGCTTGGAGATTTTCCTTTACACGGTTTTCATGGCCTGAGTAGGTATTAACGACATACCACTGTTTAGATTCTGTCATGTTAGGCAATGATCCCGATCCATTTCAGCAAGAAGCTAATTACGAATTCCGTAAAGACGAAAAACAAGCCGAAGCCTACTGTAAACGCCAAAACGACGGAAACATTACGACCCATTTCTGAGCCCTTAGGCCAACGTACTCTTTTGATTTCAGTGTAGATACCTGAGAAACTAAACCATTTCAGCATAGAATTGCCTCCTACTTGGTTTCCTTATGCAGGGTCTGTTTGTTGCAATGCTTGCAGAACTTCATCAGTTCCAAACGGGTCCCAGCAGAGGTTTTGTTACGACGGGTTGAATAGTTGCGATTGAGGCAAATACTACATGTTAAAATAACGTTTTTGCTCTTGTCGCTCATAGTTCTCCCTTAGTTGCTTATTTACTCTAACATAACACGCTTTAAGTGTCAAACAGTGTGGGGAGTTTCTTCTTGATTTTCTGTAGGATGTTATCGACATCTTTTTCACTACATCCAACCTGCTTTGATATTTCTTTATAACTATAGCCTAAGGCGTGGTAACGATAGACTTGCCACTCTGTTTCACTTAGGGTTTTCTTAATAAAAGGGATCTGATCTTTAGCCCATGAGACATAGGTCGCATAGACAGGATCGAAGTCTGTTTTTCCACAAGGCACTGTATCCATAAGACAAATATTCTCATCTTCTGATACGCTCATATCTAGACTCATAGCTGTTGATAATAAACTATAGGAACCTGTTCGATACTTGCGTAGAAGAGATCGTATTTCTCGTTCGACACAGACTCTCGCAAAGGTCCCAAAGCTTGTATCCATATCTTCTTTGAAGTTGTTCACAGCTTCTAATAAACCAATCAAGCCTTCTTGATAGAGATCATCTAGGTCGATATGAGATGGCCTAGGTGGTGGTACAAGATTATGTATGATGGCCCATATGGTTCTATGATACCTCTGGATAAGGATCGCTTGGCTTTCCTCATCGTTTTGTCTGACATAATATATCAATTCATAATCGCTGACAGACGGATTCAAAACCCCTTCCTCCTTTGGTTATTTGAGGGGATGGCGTTGATTGAGCACTTCGTAGAGTAACACGGCCGTACTGACCGAGGCATTCAATGAGGTCACTTGACCATACATCGGTAATTTAACCACAACATCGACATGCTTGAGCAGAAGAGGTGATATCCCCTTACCTTCAGATCCAATCACTAGACAAACTTTACCTTTAAAATCAGCTTTACGATAATCGATGGCTTTAGGTGTAAACTCAGCCCCAAAGATCCAGAATCCTAGCTTCTTTAATGTTTCTACCGTTTGAGTTAGATTAATCACTTCGATCGTCTTGACTGTATCTATGGCTCCTGTAGAGACCTTAGCGACAGTCGGTGTCAAATGAACTGAACCATGTTTAGGGATAATGATCCCATCGACTTCTGTCGCATCAGCAGTCCTTAGTATCGCTCCTAGATTATGTGGATCTTCTAATCCATCTAGGATGATCAATAAAGCTGAGTCTGATAAACCATCTGTCACTTCTTTTAAAGTGTAGATCTTGAAGTCATCGATTTCAGCCACCACATGTTGATGAAGGCCTTCAAAACGTTCAAATTCCTTGTTGGTCAGTAAAACGATCGACAGGTTTTCTTTTTGAGCCATAAGGCGTATTTCCTGATCGGTCTTATCTTTACTGAGATAAAGTCGATTAATCTTGTTGTGATTGAGAATCCATTGCTTAACAACGTTTTTCCCATAGATGTATTGTGCCATGATTCTCCTAAATGGTGGTTTTCATTTGGTCCCAAATCTGTTTCAAACGGGTTTCATTCTGGGTAAGATACCAATAACCGATCAACGCTTCAAAGCCTGTTGCTTGTCGATAGGTTACGACATCTGCATTTTTCGCAATACTGTCGCTGCGATGGTTTCTGCCCCTTTTATAGATGACCAACTCTTCTTCACTTAGGACATTTTGTGTTAGAAGAACTTGGATGAATTTCGCTTGTGCTTTAGCACTTACATATTTCGTACTTGTTTCTTGTAGATCTTTAGCTTTCGTTAAGCCACTTTCAAGCAAGTGTTGTCTCACATATAGACTTAGTACAGCATCGCCTATAAACGCAAGTGCTGATCCATTTAAAAGATCAGGATGGATCATAGAAGCTGTTGATCGATCAATGCCTTACGGAAAAGATCAGCCTTTTCAAAGTCTTTATCAACTTTAGCTTGATTCCATTTCATAAAGAGATCTTTTTGATCTGGAGTTAATTTAATAGGTTCAAAATCGATCCCTAAAGTATTAAGCATCATTCTCAGTGCCCCATAATGACCCAATAAAACAGCTTCAGATAATTCTTTCTGACGTTGATCTTGATTGAGTGCTTTGATGACATCGAAGATGATCTTCATCCCATTAGGCGTATTTAGATCATCAGAGACAGCGTCTAGGAATTGCGTCCTAAAAGCCTCATCGATGAGTGGACTCATTGTCTTATTCTCTAGTTCATAACGAATCTCGACTTGTTTAAGGATCATCTG
>CAIXIN010000155.1 GCA_903919545.1 uncultured bacterium
AAAGCAGTCCTCAATAAAGAATGGGGCCTAAGAACGGATCATCTTCTATCGCACGTGACTGTATTTAGTATCCCTGGCTATGAGAAAGCATTCCTTATGAGCGATGGGGCTATGAACATCGCCCCTAATGTCCAAGATAAAAAACAAATCATCGAGAACTGTATTCCAGTCACCAAAGCTTTAGGCATTATAAACCCTAAGGTTGCGGTCATCTGTGCAGTTGAAAAGGTGAATCCGAAAATGCAGGCAACCCTTGATGCGGATCAACTGAGCCAACTTCAAAAAGCAGGAGAGATCTTAGGTTGTGAAGTCGATGGGCCGATCGCCTTTGATGGGGCCATTTCAGTAGAAGCAGCACATCATAAAGGTATGACAAGTCCAAATGCAGGCAAAGCAGACATTCTACTTATGCCCAATATCGAATCAGGCAATATACTCTATAAAACAATCACCTATTTCGCAAAAGGCACAGTCGCTTGTGTCATCAGTGGGGCAGCAGCCCCCATCGTATTGACCTCACGCTCAGACAGTGATGAGGCAAAGTTTAATTCAATCTTATTGGCCATTTTAATGGCTCAAAGCTAGGAGGCCATATGGCGAAACTCTTTATCTTAAATCTAGGTTCTACATCCAGTAAAATCGCTTTATTTGAAGATGAAACGATGACTTCTAGTCAGACTTTTAGACATACTTCATCTGAACTCGATGTTTTTCCTAATGTCTTATCTCAAACTCAGTTTAGAAAAGATGCTATCGATTCATGGTTAAGTGCGCAAAATGTGTCTTTAAAAGACATGGATCTTATCGTTGTAAGAGGGGCTGTCACTAAACCTATCCCAGGAGGCATCTATCTGGTCGATGAAGCCGTGTATGATGACATCAGTCATGAACGTAATGGATCTCATATCTCTAATGTAGGTATTTGTATCGGTTATCAATGGGGAAAAGAAACTGGTAAACAAGTCGTTTTCGTCAATGCGCCTATGACTGATGAATATAGTGATTTAGCTCGAGTTGGTGGTTTAAAAGGCATGGAGCGTAGAAGTGGATTTCACGCCCTCAATACGAAACAAATCGCTTTAGAATACGCCAAGTCTATCCATAAATCCGTAACGGATCTTAATCTTTTGATTGCGCATATCGGTGGAGGAATCTCGGTAGGAATCCACGAAAAAGGCAGAGTCGTCGATGTCTCCAACGCTTTAGATGGGGAAGGACCTTTCTCACCTGAAAGAGCAGGGGGTTTAACTTCTCGTATGGTGCTTCAAGTCATCAAAGAAAACAACAATGATTATGAAAAGATCGCCAAGCTTTTGGTTGGGAAAGGTGGCCTTGTCTCTCATTTAGGGACCAGTGATGTGAAAGAAGTCTATGAAAGATCACTTACGGATCCTCATGCGAAACTTATCCTAGATGCGATGATCTATCAAATCGCAAAAGAGATCGGAGCTTTCTCGACTGTAGTCTGTGGTAAAGTCGATCAGATCTTGATTACGGGTGGTGTTGCTTATAATACCTATCTCATCGAAGAACTTAAGAAACGTGTTTCTTGGATTGCACCTGTCTCTGTTTATCCAGGTGAAGATGAAATGCGTGCCTTGGCCAGTGGTGGATGTCGCTACTTAAGGAAAGAAGAAAGCCTTAAATCGTATTAGGTGAAACCTTGATGAAAGGGCTTTCATCGATGATACTCTTTTGATATAATAGAGTTGACGAGAAGCCATAACAGTCGACAGGCTTCACAAGGAGAACATAATGCTTAAATTCGAGTATATGGAGAAGTACGGTTACGAACAGCTCATTTATTTGTATGATCGTAACTCTGGCTTAAAGGGTTTCATCTGCATTCATAACACCACTTTGGGTCCTGCTTTGGGTGGGACAAGAGTCTGGGAATATGAGAATGAAGAAGAAGCTGTCTTGGATGTCATGCGTTTAGCGCGAGGAATGACCAAGAAAGCAGCCTGTGCTGGTTTGAATCTTGGTGGAGGAAAAGCTGTCATCATAGGGAATTCTAAAGCCTTACGTAAAGATACCGTTAAACGAGAAGCCTTCTGGAGAGCCTTTGGAAGATATGTAGATTCACTTGGTGGACGTTTTATCACCGCTGAAGATGTAGGAACTTCTCCTTTAGATATGAATTTAGTTAAGATCGAAACAGATCACGTTATGGGTCTACCGACCACTTCAGGAGATCCTTCTCCGTTTACAGCCCATGGTGTCTTAAAAGGCATCAAGGCCTGTGTGAAAGAAGAAATCGGTACCTCTAAATTAGAAGGTATCAAAGTTGCGATTTCAGGAGTAGGTCATGTAGGTGCTGTATTGGCTGATCTTCTTCATGAAGAAGGTGCCATCCTTTATATCTCAGACATCGATGAAGAAGCCTTAAAAGAAGTCTCTGAAAAAACAGGGGCTACCATCGTCGATAAGGATCTCATACATACACTAGATGTTGATGTCTATGCGCCTTGCGCATTAGGAGCTACCTTAAACGATAAGACGATCCCTAACATCAAAGCCAAGATCATCGCAGGTAGTGCCAACAATCAATTGGAAGATACGAATAAACATGGCTTGATGCTTCATGAATTAGGCATCGTATACGCACCTGATTATGTCATCAATGCAGGTGGACTCATCAACGTTTATCAAGAAAAAATCGGGTATAATAAGGAAGCTTCTATGCATGCTATAGACTTGATCTATGATCGTATACGTGAAATCATTCGTGAATCTAAAGACACCAATACACCATCATATTTGGTGGCTGAAAGAATGGCTGAACGTCGTATCGAAATGATGAGCAAGATCTCCAGTATCCACATCGCCACCAAATGAGTGAAGTTCTTATCATCACAGGGGCGTATGGGGTAGGCAAAAGCGAATTCGCTTCTCAATTGGCTTTATTAAAAGCACCTTGTGCTTTGTCTGATTTGGATGTGATCAACCCTTATTTTAGACCTCGTGAACAAGCCCTTTGGTTAAAATCTAAAGGTGTCGATGTCATTGGAAGCATCTTACCCAATCATATCAATCAAGATTTTCCTGCCATGAGCGGTAATCTAAGAGGGGCCATATCTCAAAATATCCCCTTGATCATCGATTGTGCAGGAAGTGAAAATGGCTTGAAGCCTTTGGCCAGTTTTGAAGATGTGCTTCAAAACGCTCAAGTTTGGTTGGTAGTGAATGCGAATCGACCAGAATCTTTCTTTGATCAAATCAAACCTATGATCGAACTCTTTGAATCTCGAAGTCATTTGCGTATCAGTGGTTTCGTTCATAATACCCATCTTCTGGATCAAACTGATCCTTCTATGATTCTCAAAGCTCAAGCAGAGCTAGAAGTCATCTCAAAAGCGCTTAACGTTCCCATCGTCTATACGATGATCAACGAGAAGTATAAGTCTAGTCTACCCATTCATAATCCACTCGTGTGCTTCGATCATTTGATCCTCAGAAGCGATTGGATGAAAGGAGAAACATTATGAAAGGCAGAGTTAGTTTCGATAATGATACCTGTAAAGGATGTGGCCTATGTGTAAGCGCCTGTCCGATGAAAATCTTAGCTTTGGATCTCTCCAAGGTCAATAAGATCGGGTATAATCCAGCATATTGTATCGATCAAGAGAAATGCATCGCATGCACCAATTGTGCACTGATGTGTCCAGATTCAGTCATCACTGTAGAAAGGTTGGACATCTAATGGGAAAAGTTTTGATGAAAGGCAATGAAGCCATTGCCCAAGCTGCCATTTCTGCAGGATGTGAAGGTTTCTTCGGTTATCCGATCACCCCTCAAAATGAAGTTCCAGAATACATGTCTAAATACCTCGCTAAAAGCGGTGGTGTTTTCGTTCAAGCTGAAAGCGAATTAGCTGCCATCAATATGGTCTATGGGGCAGCAGCTGCAGGTGCTCGTGTCATGACCTCATCGTCATCTCCAGGTATTGCGCTTAAACAAGAAGGTATTTCCTATTGCGCAGGTGCACAACTACCTGTCGTCATCGTGTCTATTTCTAGAGGAGGCCCTGGTCTAGGGGGTATTTTACCTTCTCAAGGTGATTATAACCAAGCCACTCGTGGAGGAGGCAATGGGGATTATCGTGTCATCGTTTTAGCGCCTAATGGGGTTCAAGAAGCCACAGATATGGTTCGTCATGCGTTTAAACTCGCAGATGCTTATCGTATTCCTGTCATGGTCATGGCCGATGGGATCATTGGACAAATGATGGAACCGGTTGAGATCGATACCACACCTATCCCAAAAGCACCTAATCTATGGGCCGCAACAGGTCAAGGCAAACGTGCTCATACGAATATGGTCAATTCTATGCATTTGGATCCTTATGAACTAGAAGATCATAATATCCTTTTAAACAATAAATATCTTGAGATCGCTAAAAACGAGACCGATTATGAGAAATATCTCTGTGATGATGCGGAAGTCTTGATCGTTGCCTATGGGACACCTTCTCGTATCGTAAAATCAGCCATTAAGACCTTAAGAGAAGAAGGCATCAAGGCAGGGTTATTTAGACCTAAGACTTTGGTTCCTTATCCTTTTGAGGCCCTTCATGAAGCTTCAAAATCAGTTAAATTTGTCTTAGTGACAGAACTTTCTATGGGTCAAATGATCGTCGATGTCAAAGTCGCAGTCAATGGACTTGTCCCTGTTCACTTCTATGGACGTACTGGTGGGGTCATATTCGAACCTAAAGAAATCGTCGATGCGGTCAAATCGCATTTAGGAGGGAAGTAATATGACAGTCGTATTTAAAAAGACCAAAGGTCTAACCAATAAACCTCTTACCTATTGTCCTGGTTGTACACACGGGATCATTCATCGTTTAGTAGCCGAAGTCTTAGAAGAACTCAATATCTTAGATCGTTCAGTATTGATCGCATCCGTAGGTTGTTCAGTCATGGCCTATGATTTCTTCAATACAGATTGTATCCAAGCAGCTCATGGTCGTGCACCAGCGGTTGCGACAGGCGTCAAACGTGTTCGTCCTGATTCAATCGTATTTACCTATCAAGGCGATGGTGACTTAGCATCTATCGGAACCGGTGAAATCGTTCAAGCAGCCCATCGTGGAGAAAACATCACAGTCATCTTCGTCAACAATGCGATCTATGGGATGACAGGTGGACAAATGGCACCAACGACCTTACCAGGTCAAATCACAACGACTTCTCCTTATGGAAGAGATGTGAAGACTCAAGGTGAACCCATCAAGATGAGCGAATTGATCGCGACGATTCCTGGGACCTATTATGTAGAACGTGTCATGACCGCAGATCCAGTCAGCGTACGTAAAGCGAAAACCGCCATTAAGAAAGCTTTCCAGAATCAAGTCGATGGGAAAGGATTCTCCATGGTTGAAGTCTTATCCTCATGTAATATCGGCTGGGGCCTTAGCCCTGTAGATTCTTTAAAATACATCAAAGAAAGCATGGCTCCTTATTTCCCATTAGGCGTATATAAAGATAAGGGGAAAGCAGAATGAAAACAGTAAAAATGGTCTGTGCTGGTTTTGGTGGACAAGGTATATTATCGATGGGTCAAATGGTAGCTTTAATGGCCATGAAGAAAGGTTTCAATACCAGTTGGATGCCTTCTTATGGACCTGAGATGCGTGGCGGTACCGCCAATTGCCAAGTCGTCATCGATGAAGCAGAAATCGCTTCTCCTATCGTCTCTGAAGGAATAACATTACTCTTGGCCATGAATCAAATGGCGCTTACGAAGTTTCAACCTAAACTAGAAAAAGGTGCTTGGTTGATCGTGAATTCTGCTTTGGTAGATACAAAGGATGTTCCTTCTGATGTACATATCCTAAAAGCAGACTTCAATGCGATCGCTCAAGAAGTTGGAAATCCTAAGGTCCAAAATATGGCAGCTTTAGGTACTTTAGCGGCTCATATGGACATCTTCAATAAACAAGATGGTTTAGACATCATCGAAGAGAAGTTTGGGAAGAAGAATCCTGAGTTGACCTTACTCAATCAAAAAGCCTTTGAGAAAGCTTACGATATTAGCTAAAGACTAACCGGAGAAATCCGGTTTTTTTTATTAGGTATGACTTTACGAAGATAAAGTGTTAAACTGAATTTACAAGTATTAAACGAGGTCCTCATGAGAAAAGATATAAAAGTAGATGAATTGTTTGAAACGATATTAAAGTTAGAAACCATCGAAGAGTGTTATGACTTTTTTGATGATCTTTGTACGATCAATGAGATCAATGATATGGCAGATCGTTTAACAGTCGCCAAGTTGCTTATGGCGAAAGAAACCTATGAATCTATTGAAGCTAAAACGAAAATGAGTTCAGCCACCATATCTCGCGTAAATCGTTGTCTACAGCACGGTAATGGGGGATATAAGAATATCCTTTTAAAGAAGTAGGAAGTAAATCTATAAATGGGGGAAGTTATATGAAAAAGTATAAAAAATTGATATGGATATTAATGAGTGTCGTCGTTTTAGTGATCCTAGGCAATCGTTGGGTATTTGGGATATGGAATCCATTGAGTAATCCAGATCGGATAGAGTGTTTTGGACGACGCTATTACATCTCTAATCTAGATCCAATAAGCATGAGTGAATCAGAGAAACCTGAATATGCGATATCGACATGGGTATGGGCAGGGAAGAACTTATATATGAGCGAACCCAAAGGAAATATAATTCCGGTGTTGATTTATCTAAAACTATCCAATGGACAATACCAGATCTACGCATTATCTGGAAGTAATTAGCGAGAAAACATCTCGCTTTTTAATGAGATTTCTAAAAAGTAAAGTGTATCTATAAAAAAAATGATGAATAATCACTTTAATACTTTACAATAGTAAAGTATTAAAGTATACTGTCTTCATTGAAACGGAGAACATGTATGTTTAAAAAATTACTGAGTTTAAGTTTGGTTGTCTTATTGGTCACAGGATGTACCGTAAAACCAACCACAGACAATAGTTTAAAGACTGTTATGGATGATGGGAAACTGGTCATCGGTTATACAGAATACCCACCTATGGGCTTTACAGACAATGGGAAGGTTACTGGTTTCGATATCGCGATCGCTCAAGAAGTTTGTGATCGTTTAGGAATCGACGCTGTCTTTCAGATCATTGATTGGGATTCAAAAGTTATGGAGCTCAACAATAAAAACATCGATGTCATATGGAATGGCTTGACCATTACTGCTGATCGTGAGAAAGAAATCCTATTCTCTAAGCCTTACTTCAACAATCGTATCGTCATCATGACCTTAAGCGATAAGACGACAGCCTCGATTGCTGAACTTGCTGGATTAAAAGTAGGCGTAGAATTGGCTTCCTCTGGTCAAGAAGCTCTAGAAAAAAATGCGGTCTTTGCTTCATTAAGCGAAGAAGTTAAGTTTACCTCGATCTCAGAAGCAGTCTTGGATCTTAACGCAGGAAATATCGATGCGATCGTTGCGGATGAAATCTTCGCTCGATATGCGATCTCAAAAGATGCCTCAAAGTATCGTGTGGCATCAGAAGTCTTCAACTCTGAAAACTATGGGATTGGCTTCCGTTTAAGCGATATAGCTTTACGCGATAAGATCGATGAGACGATCGATGCGATGATCGAAGATGGGACAGCAGCTGAAATCTCCATTCTATGGTTTGGGGAAGACCTCTTAACCCGTTAATATGACTTACTGGCTAGAAATATTCCCCGTCCTTATGGACGGGTTTGCCATATCCATCAGTGTTTATGCCTTAACGATGATCTTTGCCTTACCCATAGGAATGATGATTGGATTAATGGCGGATCTTATCAAAGGAGCTAGAAAAGTCATCAGTGTCTTTACTTGGATCATAAGAGGAACACCCTTATTGCTTCAACTCTATGTAACGATGTATGGACTTCCTCTATTGTTTCCTATGAGAATGGATCGTTTTGCGGCTGGAGCCATTACCTTTATCATCAACTATGCGGCTTATTTTACAGAGATCTTTAGAAGTGGATTGGCCATCATCCCAAAAGGACAGTGGCAAGCCGCTGAAGTCTTAGGTCTCAGTAAGGTCCAAACCGTATGGTACATCATCTTACCGACGATGTTTAGAAATACCTTGTTGCCTTTGATCAATGAAGCAATTACTCTAGTTAAAGATACTTCTCTGCTTGCGGCTATTGCCTTAGGAGAGATGTTGAGAAACGCAAAAGAGATCGTTGCGAAAGATATGCGAGTAGACGCCTTGTTTATCGCAGGAGGTCTATATTTGATATTTAGTTTAGCTGTAGTTTTTATTGGAAAACAATTCGAAAAGAAACTCTTGGTTCAACGATGAATCTAATCACTGTAAAAAATTTAAACTATGCCTATGAAGAAGTTAAAGTACTCGATCAGATCTCATTTAGTATCGATCAAGGTGAGATTGTAGGTCTACTGGGTCTTTCTGGAAGTGGAAAGACAACTTTACTTAAGATCTTAAGTGGTTTATTACCTTTTAAAGAAGGAAGCTATGAGATAGAATCTAAAGCAGCTTATCTTAACGGGAAAAGATCAAAAGAGATCTCATCTGAACTGGGTGTAGTATTTCAAGAATTCAACCTGTTTATGCATAGGACTGTCATCGATAATTTAGCCTTGCCTTATCATTTAAGAACGAAAGTATCGATGAAGAAAGCTCGTGAAGAAGCGATGCTTATTCTAAAATCTCTTGGTTTAGAAGATCAAGCAGAGAAATATCCCTATAAATGTTCAGGAGGCCAACAACAACGCATTGCGATTGGTCGTGCACTGATCCTAAAACCAAGTGTCTTGCTTATCGATGAACCGACCTCTTCTTTAGATTCAGAGAATACTCAGAAGGTCATCGATATTCTAAAAGACTTACATTTAAAGGGTTTGACCTTGATTTTGATCACCCATGATATGAGTTTTGCGAAAGCATTGGCTCAAAGAGTAATCATCTTAGAAGAAGGCCAAATCAAAGCAGATGAAGCTGCTTCATCATATTTTAAGAAGGTGGATGCTTAGGCATCCTTTTTTATTGGATAATGCTAGATTTCATGATGGGCTAAGGTGTGATATGATGAAGATAGAGGAAACTTATGAAAAAGAACTATGCCGGATTAGACGTGCTCAGAGGCTTCGGAATTTTTGTTTTGGTGATGATGCATACCGCCTTTTATCATTTTAGCGGACTCTATGATTTAGATTTGGACAATCCTCCGATTACAGTCACCATTATAGGGTTAATGTTGATGTTTGCAGGTTTGTTCGCGATGATCAGTGGATTGGTTCATACCCTACAATACGAAAGAAAAACGAGTGAATATAAGCTTGAGCCTAAAGTCATCCTAAAATACATCGTGATGTCTTTTGGATGGATGATGTTGGTTGCCTATCTCTATTTTAATATTACTGGTCCTGGGATCGTAAATATGGCAGAAAGATCTATGGATGAAAGTATCTTGGTCAATTTGATCAATACAGGAACTTTGATCTTGCCTAGTCTGGATCGATTCCTATATATCGATTCATTGGTAATGATCTCTATGAATATCCTTTTGGTTGGTTTATTGTATCTACTTTTGAATAAAGTAATGAAACTTAAAAAGAAATCTTGGTTACTCTTAGGTTTGACCGTTGTTTTCTTTGCCTTATCTTTGGTTAGAATTCCTTTATATAATATCTATTTAGAAGGTAGAGACAGTTTCAACTTGTCTGTGATCTTGCCACTTAATTGGTTGGTCAATAAGAATAATCCTATCTTGCCATATTTCTCTTTTGCGCTTATGGGAATGTGGTTGGCCTACATGATCCTTGAGAAGGATAAACACTTTAACTTAAAAGGCATCAGTGTAGGCACTGTTCTCTTTGTCTTAGGTGTCTTCTTCTATATTACTTTACCTGATACGATGCTTCAAAGAGCGATCGATCCTGTATGGTTTGCCATTATGATGGCTCAATTGGGTCTATTTGCTTTGTTGATCGTAGGCATGCTCAATTGGTTTGATTTTAAGAAACATCCACTTAAACCGATCTCACGTTTCTTTAGTCGTTACTCTAAAGGAGGCTTAACTGTCTTCTTCGTTGAAAGTGTTGTAAGTGCATCCATCCGTCAAATCATGAAGATGTTTGGGGTAACCATCACTTTGGATATTCCAGGAGCGTTAATCTTTGGACTATGTTTAGCCATTATTTGGGGTTTGGTTTTGATTCTATGGGAAAAGAAGAACTATCGTTTTGGGATCGAAGATCTCATGAGTAGATCTCTCAATAAGACAGCCACCAGCGAAAAACTGAAAAAGCTCGAAGGATAAGATGGGCTTCGTCGATTATTTTAGGCTTCAGTTTGGGTTTAAGTTTTATTCCACTAAACAAGTCAAAGCCATGCAGTTTAAAAGAATTCAAGGATTATTCGCTAAAGCTCAAGCTTCTGCGCCTTATTATGCTCAATTGGATCCTAAAGATGGACTAAAGAACTGGGATGATTTCTATCGTTTACCTTTAATGAATAAGACGATCTTGATGGAAAACTTCGATTCAATCAATACTGCAGGTCTAAAAAGATCTGAAGTAGAAGCTTTTGCCTTAGATAAGGAAGCTCGTAAAGATTTTACAGGCTACTTCAATGATCGTTATGTGGTAGGTCTATCCAGTGGTACAAGTGGGAATAAAGGGCTTTATCTTACCGATAAAGCCTTAACGAAACGCTTGCCTTTTGTGTTTTTGGCTCGAAGTGGATTATCTTTAAGATATCTACCGTTTAGGATCATGTTTTGTTTAAGGGTATTTTCTCAAGGTTTCGCAGACATCAATAGTCCGTTGATCAAATTGAATTATGTCTCTACGATGACTCCAATAGAAAAGGTCATAGAAGATCTTAACTCAAAGAAAATCAATGTGTTGATGGCTCCTCCTAGTTTCGTTAGGTTACTTTTACCTCATCGAGATCAGATCAAAACTAAACTAAGTTGTATCGTATGTTACGCAGAAGTCTTGACCAAGGAAGAGAAAGAAAAGTTTACTCATTTCTTTGGATGTAAAGTCATTGAGATCTATCAAGCATCAGAAGGACAAGTTGCCTCTGCATGTAAAGCAGGGAATCTTCATCTAAATGAAGATCTGATCTTTGCTGAACTCTATGATCAAAAGGGTGAGAAGGTAACTGAAGCAGGAATACCTGGTCAATTGGTCATTACGAACCTCATCAATGAGGTACAGCCTTTGTTTAGGTATCGAATGAATGATTGGGTGGTTCTAAAAGAATCCTGTCCTTGCGGTTCCCATTACCGTGTCTTAGACCATGTGATCGGTAGACAAGATGATGTGATGATGTTTATGACCTCAGATCATAGCTTACAACACGTCTTTCCTGATCTGATCAGTCGTTGGATAATCACCACCAGTAATGAGATACGCGAATTCAAAGCCATCCAAAGTGAAATCAATGAGTTTGATTTAAGCATCGATTGTCTTCATCCAGGTGATCAAACTCAATTGATAGAATCTCTTAGAAAACGTTTGCTTAGTGAGTTCGTTGCCTTTAAGATTCATCCTCATCTACACATCAAAGTAGAATCCTTATCTATTCCAAAAGATAACTCCAAATATAAACGATTTGAAGTCAGAAAAGAGAAGCTATGAACAGTATCTGGGAAGAAGAAGTCTTAGCGATAGAAAAAGCTCATCTTGGATTAAAATCAGTCGATGTACTATTTCTAGGTTCAAGCAGTATCGTTTTTTGGGAAACCCTTAAAAACGACTTCAAAGCGTATACTGTCGTAAAGGCAGGTTTTGGGGGATCTCGTATTCAAGATTCCATCGATTATTTTGATCGATTGGTTAAACCTTATGAACCTAAACTTTTGATCATGTTTTCTGGAACCAACGACATCAATGGAGATAATGATAGTGCGCCTGCAGAGTATGTATTAGAGAAAGTAGAAGCTTTTTATCAGCTTCTAAAAGAAAATTGTCCTCAAACCAAGTTCTATTATATTTCGATCACCCCAACCCCAAGTCGTTTTCATGTGTTGACAGAAGTACTTAAAGCGAATCGATTGATCAAGCATCTCTCTAAAGAAAGAGGTTTTACCTTTATCGATCTTCAACACGAATTTCTAGATGAAGGGAAACCTAAACCTGAGCTTTTTATCGAAGATAATCTTCATTTAAATGATTTGGGCTATAAAAAATGGGTCTTAGTGATAAAACCCATAGTTGATCATGCGATGAGAGCTCATTGTCTATAGACAACGTTGAATAAAATCATCGAAGAGAGATTGAAATAGAGGATCTTCTATCATCCGTTCTGGATGCCATTGAACGGCCAATAGATTTGGTCCTTCGATGGCTTCGATGATACCATCTTCAGATAAAGCACTGACTGAACAATTTTCAGCCAGTTTTTTTATGGCTTGATGATGATAGGAGTTAACGATGATTTCAGGTGGTAAGAGCGTGGATAAACGGGATCCTGATTTGACTTTGATAAGATGACCTTGAGTAGGGGCAGAATGATGTTCACTGTAACTATGATCGAGTTCAGTTTTTACTGAACTTGGAATGTCTTGAATCAAGGTACCTTGTAGAGCCACATTGATGATCTGTTGACCTCGACAGATCCCAAAGATCTCCAGTTGATGTTTAAGTGCGAGTTCAATCAAGGCCATATCTAAGCGATCGATCACTGGATCGATTAAATCACTTAAGGTGTTCTCTTCATCGTAGAGGCCTGGATCTACATCGCCTCCACCAGGAATCAAGATTCCTTTGAGTAATGGGAGGATACTATCTAGATTTGTGGTAGGCAAGATTATCACGGCTTCTGCGTTAGCTCTTCTTAAAGCCTCTACATAATTTTGATTTACGACGTAACGTCCACTGATAGACCTTACTGGGATTCCTATTCTTATCATTTTCTATCCTTCATCGCCTGATAGGTCGTGTTATCTCTTAATGTCACATAAGCAGGACGCATGATCTTATCATCGAGGATCTGTTCTAGACGATGAGCACTCCAACCAGCGATTCTTGAAATCGCAAAAACTGGAGTAAACAGCTCTTCAGGTATCCCCAACATATCCAAAACGAAGCCAGC
>CAIXIN010000156.1 GCA_903919545.1 uncultured bacterium
CTTTCTTGCGTTAAGCAAATGAAAGCGAGAGATCAATCCATAGATATGGTTCTTCTCATCTAAGACAGGATAAGATCTAAATCTTGTCTTCACCAATCTCGCTAAGACATCATCCACGTATTCGCTTCTTTGGAAAGTTAAAAGATCAGTACTCATGATGAAACGTACTGGTGTTGAATAATACAGATAACGTGAAGTATTTAAGGTCCCATGACCTGAGATGATGATGGCACAGCCTTTTTCTTTCGCCAAAGCGATGACATTCTCGTTGATCTTCTCACTCCAAACGACAACCAAACAAGCCGCATCTTTCTCAATGGCTTGAAGTTGAGCTTCAGTATCATTGCCTAAGATAACGGTCCTATCGGCCAATTCATAATTCTCTAGTTTATGTTCAGCGACTGCAATGATGGATACTTTTCCGTTTAAACGAGGATGTTCAGGTTCATAGACCAAGGTTCCTCTTAAGGTTTGAGCGATATAACTTATAGGTGTCTTTTGAAGAAGCTCGATGCTTTTTGCGGTATCTCCCATCGCTATAGAAGATAGATCACTATTGGTTACGAAACCTAATACACGTTGATCTTGATCAACGACAACCAAAGCTTTCTTTTCATCTTGGATGATCTGCCAAGCTTCAAAGATGGTCGTTTCTGGTGAGATCGTAACAGGTTCATCCAAATCGATCTCTGATAAGGTCATTCTTGCATCATTTAGAACCATTGGTTCTTCAAATCCAAAACGATTTAAAATGTATCTTGTCTCATGGTTAACTTCACCTAAACGACAAGCAATCGCATCTAAACCTTGTTTACGTTTTAGATTAGCATAAGCTAAGGCTGAACAAATCGAGTCTGTATCGGGATGTTTGTGCCCCGTCACATGGATGGCTAGGTTCGTATTTAGCATAAAAGTTTCCTCACTTACTCATATTATAACTTATAACAACATTCATTGACCATACTTATGGACATCATTTTAACAAGTGCCAAGATTATGGTCGAATTATTTTGAGAAATTCACACTATAGGCTACAATATATATAGTTAAGGATACGATAATGGGGAAACATTTAGAGAATTTCTATTTAGTGCCAATGCACGATATGACTTTAGAAGATGTTTTTACGTACTATAACGAAAATCGTTTTCAACACGAACAGCTTTTTGATTCAGGTGATCTGGATTTTTCACTTCAATCCCAACGTGTTCGTTTATTAAGATCCATCATCGAAGCCGATCGTAAGATCGCTTTCCGTTTTTCTGTCATCACCGAAGATCGTAAAATGATCGGGGTCGTTAAGATCACGCGTATCTTCGATGATCATCAACAGATCTGTGATATCAGTTTCTCCATCGATAAAACACTTTTAGGATTAGGTTATAATGTCCCCATCTTAAACAGAGCCACCAACTTGGCTTTTCATGAATATCAATTTAGAAAAGCAACCATGACTTTCTTAATTTCCTATGAACCTGGTCAAGTGGCTGCTTTAGATGCTGGTTATTCAAAAGTAGGCATATTGAAACAAAACGAAAAGATTTTTGGGGAGTGGCGAGACTTTGTCTTATATGAAAAGGTAAATCCTGATCTTGTATGAACCAACTAGAAACCCTACAAAAACTCATCTCAGATTTTTCGAAAGAGAGAGACTGGACCCAGTTTCATAATCTCAAAGATCTCACGATTGGGCTCTCTACTGAATCCAATGAACTGCTTCAGTTGTTTAGATTCAAAACGAATGAAGAATGTGATGCCTACTATAAAGCTCAGCCTTTAAAGGTCCAAGATGAGCTATCTGATGTATTCTATTATCTACTAAGGATCGCTGATCTCTATCACATCGATCTAGAAGAAGCCCTTAAAAAGAAGATGATTGAAAACGAAGCAAAGTATCCAATCCATAAAGTCAAAGGAAAGAATCTTAAATACAACGAATATGATAAATAAGCGCAAAGCGCTTTTTTTATGGATAAGAGATGCTTGATAAGGTGATTTCTTGACTTATAAGCCTAAGCATGGGAAAATACAGAGCGTACAGAAAGCAAGGAACTTCTATGGAACAATGGATCATCAGTTTAATGCGTCAATTTGGTTATTTTGGAGTCTTCTTTTTGATCTTTATTGAGAATATATTTCCTCCTATCCCATCTGAAGTCATCTTGGCTTTTGGGGGCTTCGCCACAACGGTTCCTGAATATGAGATGAATGCGATTGGAGTCATCTTAGCGGCTACACTGGGCTCTGTCTTTGGGGCTGTGGTCTTATATTGGATCGGTTATAAATTCAACGTAGAAGTCATCGAAAAGTTCATTGAGAAGTGGGGATATATCTTACGTTTAAAAGTAGAAGACATCGAAAAAGCCGACAAGTGGTTTGAGAAGCGTGGATACTTAGCGGTCTTCATCTGTCGTATGATTCCGGTCTTACGTTCATTGATTTCGATTCCTGCAGGTATGGCGAAGATGAACTTCAAGTTCTTCTTACTGTATACAGTCATAGGGACCTTGATTTGGAACATATTACTTGTCTATGCAGGCGCTGCCTTAGGTGCCAATTGGCACAGTATCGTCACCATCTTAGGGACCTATCAAGATTTAACCTTCGCAGTATTTGCGGTCTTAGCAGTCATCGTCATCTATTTCTTTATCAAACGTCTTCGTTCTAAAACTGTCAAAGCGTAAATAAAAGGCAAGTTCAATCAAACTTGCCTTTTTCTTATATCTTTTTAATTTCACTTAAGAGTTTTTCTAAAGTCATTTGAGTATGTTCACTCGCATCGATATTCACATTGATCCCAAACTCACATCGATGAAGACATCGTTGGGTCTTAAGCTCAAATCTTCCATCTTTGGTTTTAGAACCAACAGATGTCCCTAAAGCTTTCTCTACGCTTCGTATGAAGGCTTCTGATCCTCTATTACTACATCTTTCCCCATTACACAAAGTAATCGTATGAACCTTGGTTTCAGTTCTTAAGGAAGGACTTCGTAAGATAAGGCCTCTTAAGATCGCAGGAGAGGTCTTTAGTTGAGTACTCATCAAACTTAAAGCTTCCTCAGGGATAAGCCCAAAAGTCGCTTGGATGTCTTTTAAACACGCCATTAGACTGGTTTGATCTACCCCTAGAAAATCATCTTCATAAGAAGTGATAAGTTTAACTAATAGTGAATGTTCTTCATCGCTCATAGTTGATTCTCCAAGCTTTCATTTGAGAGATAGTGTTGAATATTATTGAGAAGTAAACTGTAGTTTCTCTCAAACATCAATTGACCATAGCCAGAATTATGAGGTGTGATCAAGACCTTAGGATGAGCCCATAAAGGACTGTCCTTTTTAAGAGGTTCTTCTTCGAAGACATCGAGATAAACGAAAGAGAGTTGATCTGTATCTAAAGCTTTCATCAAAGCTGCCTCATCGACAGACTTCCCTCTTCCTATATTGACGAAAATGGTTTTCTCTTTGAGTCCTTTAAAGAACTTTTCATCCATAAGATGAGTAGTATCTTGGGTTAAAGGTAAAGTATTGACGATGATGTCTGCACTTGCTAAGTAAGCTTGAAGTTCACTTAATTTACCTGTGACACTAAAATGAGGGATCGCTCTTCCATTAGAATTCAAACCTATCAGTAAAGGTCCAAAAGGAGCCAATCTAAGAGCTGCTTCTGAGGCAATGTTGCCTGTACCTAAAAACAAGACTTTTAGAAAACCAAGTTCTCTTGTGTTTTCTTTTTTCCACTCATGGTTTCTTTGAGAGCTCATAAACTGAGGAATCTGTTTAAGTCCCATCAAGATACTCATTACGATCATTTCCGCAATAGGTGCACTATAGACCCCTTTCGCATTGGAGATCAGTACCTTATCTTTTAGCCAAGACTCTACAGGTAAATGATCGATTCCCGCTGAACTAAGTTGAATAAATTTGAGGTTCGTAAAAGCAGAATAAGGATATGTCTTAAAGGGATGTTGACCATAGATGACATCGTATTGGGAAGGATCGATCACTGATGATCCATCGGTATAATCTACCGGAAAACCCGCATTTTCAAAGCGTTCTTTAACGTCGATTGGTAAGGTATAAAGTTCTGTAATTAGTATTTTCATAGGTTCTCTTTCGAAAAAGCAGCTTAATCCTGCTTTTTAAAGGCTTCATAGGTTTTCAAAGCAGAGGCTTTATCGGAAGAACGAGCGAAATTAGTGACATTAGCCGCAGCTTTATTCTGATGGATCAAAGTACCAGCACCACCTACACATCCACCAGGACAAGCCATACCTTCTAATAGATATCCATCCTTCTTACCAGCTTTCGCTAAAAGAAGCATCTTACGACAGTTATGAAGATTCTCTGCACGTTCTACTTTTACGACTCGATCAGGATCCAATCGACGAATGACATTCTCAACAGCGTTTAGTACCCCTCCACTGATGGCGAAACCACGACCATCGACAGAAGCGTGATCTAAAACTTTCGTAGGGATAAGAGAAGCCAAGTCTATGCCTCTGGCGATAAACATCGCATTGATCTCTTCATAGGTTACAACGAAGTTAACATTCTGATGAGTATCCATATAGGCAGCTTCGAATTTCTTCGCTGAACAAGGACCTACGAAAACGATCCTTGTCTTAGGAAATTGTTTCCTTAAGAAATTGGCGGTTTCAACCATAGGCGAAGAAGAATCCGATACACAATATTTCTTATCGCCCAATTCCTTCTGGGCTACTTTTAACCACGCAGGACAACAGGAGGTCGCAAGGAATGGTTGATCAACAGGGACATGTTTAAGAAAATGACGTGCTTCATCGACCGTTGTGATATCGGCTCCATAAGCTACTTCACGTACATCATCGAAGCCTAACTGTAGGAGTCCTTCGACGACTTGTTCAGGGGATACCTTATCTCCAAATTGACCTACAAAAGCTGGGGCGATGATCGCACATACCTCATCAGGACTTTTAAATGCTTCGATCAACTGATAGATCTCTGATTTATCCATGATGGCTCCAAAAGGACAGCTCACCATACACATTCCACAACTGACACATTTCTCTGTGATGATGACTGCACGATCTTCTTCATCTTTCGTAAAGGCATTGACCCCACAGGCCGCATTACACGGTCTTTCGTTTTTAACGATGGAACCATAAGGACAGACATCAAAACAACGCCCACACTTCACACAGGCTTCCTGATCGATAAAAGATTGTCCATTCTGCATACTCACAGCTTTGACTGGACATACTTCTACACAAGGATGAGCCAAACATCCATGACAGGCATTGGTCACAAAGAAGCTTTTCTCTTCACAGGCTTCACACGCTTGAGGAATAACACTTACTAAAGCTGATCCTACTTTTTTCGTTTTTAAAGTCTCTAGATCTTCCTCGATAAATTCTTTATCGAAACGAGTCCCCATCTCCATATTCATCGCAAGCTTGATTCGAGCTCTTACGATCTCTCTTTCACGTTCTATGGAATCACGATATAAAGGTTTTCCTTCTTCGATCATCTGAAAAGGAATATCTTCTATTTCTTCTTTGGTCCAGCCTTCATAAGCTGCCGCAGAAATGTTTTTAAAGATTTCGTTTCTAAGAAATTTAACTGTGGTGAATACGCCTCTCATATAAGCCTCCGATTTTTTAACTAAGGGACAAGTTCAAATTTAGACAATTGTCACATTTTCCCTCTTCTAATCATACACTTTAATCTCTTTTCTCACAATGACAGGGTGTATAATTGACCTATGGAAAATTTCATCGAACTGATTAAAGCGTTTATTTTAGGGGTGATCCAAGGGATCACCGAATGGTTACCGATATCGTCGACTGGTCATATGAAGATCTTCAATGCGTTTTGGCCAATGTCTTTCTCTGAAGAATTCACCAATCTCTTCATCGTCTTCATTCAGATTGGTTCTGTTTTAGCTGTCCTCTTGCTTTTCTTTAAGATCTTGAATCCTTTAGGAAAGAGTAAAGAAGGCTCTAAGAATACCCTTCTCTTATGGGTCAAGATCGTTGTGGCTTCTTTACCTGCAGCTGTAGTAGGACTACTACTAGATGATTTAGTGGATCAATTTTTGAGTGGCACTATGTTGATCGTAATCGCATCGACCTTGATCATCTATGGTTTCTTGTTTATCTATGTTGAAAGTAAAAAGATCCCTGTAAAGGTAAGTCATTTAAAAGACATCAGTTTCCCTCAAGCTTTAGCGATAGGTGCTTTTCAGACTTTAGCGATCATTCCTGGTACCTCACGTAGTGGGGCGACCATCGTTGGATCTTTATGGTTAGGCTTAAGTAGAACCGTTGCGGCTGAGTTTTCGTTTATGTTGAGTATTCCAGTTCTTCTAGGTTGGGGAAGCATCAAGTTCATCAAAGCAGGGTTTATATGGAGTCCATTAGAATGGGCTACACTGGCTGTAGGATTCATCACCGCATTTATTGTTTCCTTGTTTGTGATGAAGTTCTTAATGAATTTCGTTAGAAAGCACAACTTTACTCCGTTTGCGATCTATCGCATCGTCTTAGGCTTAGTGATCCTTGCCTTGGTTAGTTTCCAGATCCTATAAACAAAATCCCTTCATTGGGATTTTTTAGTGCTTGTTTGAGAGTTATGGCTACTTGTGATAAAATTAACGCATGGAAAACTGTAGTACTTGTAAAGCACCTTTATGTATCTCACACTTATCTCTGTTTGGGAACCTTAGTGTAAGACAACGTAATATGATCATTTCCAATGTGGTCAGGATACCTTTTAAGAAAGGCGAGATCTTTCTTCATGAACAAGATCCCTTATCTTCATTTGTGGTCATCAATCGAGGAAGATTCAAAGCCTATAGTGATACTGAAGATGGACATCGAAGAGTCCTTAACTTTTATCGAGTAGGAGATTTCTTTGGGGAAACCAGTCTATTTAAACCTATGAACATCCAATATACGATCGAATGCGTAGAAGATGGAAATCTTTGTACGATACCTGCCTATGTCATACAGGAGCTCATTAAGAAAGAACCAGACTTAGCAATGTCCCTTCTTAAAGGCCTATCCTCTCGCGTAGAGACCTTAGAATTAGAACTTAAACGTGTACACGTTGAAAGATTAGATCATCGTTTATACGCCCTTCTTGAGTCTTTAGAAGTAGATTATGGAGAGATAAGAAACACTCAGAGAATAGTTAGAAATCCTCTTAGCCAAGAAGAAATGGCCAATCGATTAGGATCTAGTCGAGAAGCAGTCTCACGTTCTCTTAAGAAGATGGAACTCTCTAAGAAGATAAAGTGTTTGCCTCATAAAGAGATAATAATTTACTAAAATGTGATGTATATCACATTTTTTAATTTTTGATAAGGGTATGCTTGTGGTAGAGGTATAAACTATGAGCGAAATCATCAATAACCCTTCTTTACGTCAAGAGAAACTCAAAGCATTGATCCAACGACTTCATAAAGGTGAAGATCGCGCAAAGATCGAAATGGAATTCAGAAGAGACTTTGCCTATGTCAGTGGGGCAGAAATAGCTCAAATGGAATATAATCTTGTGTCAGAAGGCGTCTCCATTGAAGAGATCCAATCCTTGTGTGATGTCCATGCGAGTCTTTTTCAAGGATCGATTCAGGAACTGCATGAGGATGTCTTAACTGTAAATCCTTTAACTGAATTTGAGGAAGACAATCGACGTTTTCAAAAACTAGTAGATGCCTCTGAACGTTTTATTGATGATCAAAGTTCAATTGCTCTTTTACAACCATTCATCCTAGAAACTTCAACGGCGTTAAAAAATGTCGAGGCTCATTATACGAAGAAGGAAAATATCTTGTTTCCAATGCTTGAGAAAAACGGGATCACGACTGTACCTCAAGTCATGTGGGGCGTAGACAATAAAATTCGCGATGGATTAAGACATTTGCATGAGCAGCTCAATGACACTGCAGATGTCTCAGATCTAATCATCAGCTTTAGGTCCATCTTGACCATGGTCAAAGAAATGATCATCAAAGAAAACAAGATTTTGTTTCCTATGTTGAAAGAGCATCTAACTACAGAAGACCTTAGGATCGTAGCTAATAGTCTTCATGAGGAGCCACAAGGTTATCTTCATATCGAAAAAAGTGAATCAGTTGGGAATGATATGATCCCTATGAGTGCTGGTCAACTTAGTCCCCTAGATATCAACGTCATTTTCAATACTTTACCTTTCGATCTCACTTTCGTTGGATCCGATAATTGTGTTAAATTCGTTTCTCAAGGCAAAGACAGGATCTTTGATCGACCCATGTCTGTCATTGGTAGACCCATTCATTTATGTCATCCACCACAGTCTGTTCAAAAAGTATTAAACATCGTAGAAGACCTTCGTAGTGGTAAGAAGGATCATGAAGATTTCTGGATCCAATTTAGGGGCAAATATGCTTTGATTCGATATTACGCAGTAAGAGGACCTGAAAACGAATATCTAGGAACCCTAGAGATTACACAGGATATCCTCGATATTCAAAAAATAAGTGGTGAAAAACGCTTAGCTGATTGATTAAAGAACCACAGTGATGTGGTTTTTTCTATGTGAACCAAAGGGGTTTTGTTTGAGTAAAGTGAAGCGTATCTTCATCAAATCGTTGGATCAGTTTCAACATCACCTTGATTTCTTCATCATTGTATTTAGTGGCCCAAGGAATAGACGCAAGTGCGTTGACTCCAATATAGAGAAACAATAAATCAAAGAAATGATCAGTGATCTGATCATCGAAATAGGACATGATCATGGATCTTGTAAAGATGGGACTTTTTTCACGGGTCCATACGATGCGATTGAATTCTTCCCAAGGATCACCAATGTCCCATCGATCAAAGTCTAGAATCCCTAGATTGCCATCCTCACAAAGTAAGAAATTGCCTATATGATAATCTCCGTGTTGAAAGGTTACTGGTCGAGCTTTGATGAGATCTCTTAATTCATTCAATTTATCGATCAAAAGATCATCTCCTATAAATCTTGTGCCACATTCTTTATACGCTTTGATGTTTCGATCCATTTTAGATCCATAGTGCTTTTCCCAAGAGAGAGTCTCATCGATCTTGACTTGAGAATGAATCGCTTTTAGGGCGTAACCTGCTTGTTGTCCTAATTCGATCTGTTGATCATAAGACAATGAGTCGATGACTTCTTCAAGATCTTGTCCAACCAAATAGGATGTTTTATAATGAACCTCATTTTTGATAAGTTCTACACTCAATCCTTGACTGAATTGAACAGGAGCTAAGTCTAATTGTTGAAGATAGTTTAGCTCTTGGATCTTACGATGGAATTTCGTTGAATCTAGTATTCTTAAAAGCACAGTTTCACTGGAGCTTTTAAGAATAAATTTACGATCACTGGACCATCCTTTATTTAAAGGAATACGTTTAATTGAGTTGAAGTTCATAAGACTTGTTTATTATAACATGACCCTTATCCATAAAAAAACAGGTCATTGACCTGTTATCTCTTCTCGAAATCTAATAATTTCTGTTTTAGGTCTAGACCACCGAAGAAGCCTGTGAGCTTTCCATCTGATCCTACGACTCTGTGACAAGGTTGAACGATGGCGATCGGATTACGATTGCATGCGCCTCCTACGGCTCTAAAGCCTTTAGGTGAACCTACTGCTCTGGCCAGATCTCCATAAGTCTTGGTTTGCCCATAAGGAATCTCACGCATGGCAAGCCATACCTTCTTTTGAAAGACTGTTCCTTTTGGATCTAATCTTAAGTCAAAAGTCTTTCGTTTTCCTAAGGCATATTCATTAAGCTGAATGGATGCCTTGAGCACTTCACCTGTGACCTCACCTGTCGATTCATCATGTTCGGTGATGTCTAGAAATGTGATGACAGATTCATCGCCTGTCACGGTAAGATAGCGGTCTAAGAAAGGTACGCTTTTTTTCATAGGTGCTCCTTAAAGTAAGCTAAAGTAAACTCATGTAGAGAACTCATCTCGATGAGTTTAACGGTCGCATTTCCTAAGCTTAAGGTCTTGACCTCATGCGTCAATTCATATTCTATTCCAATTTGATTAAAGATTTCGGAATCAATATCATAGTCTAGGATCTTTACTCGTTTATCTTTCCCATTGACTTTAACTGTGGCTGATTCTAAGGTATAAGGTCGCTTATTCGATAAGGTCTCTGCCACATGCATGCCTGTTAGACTGGTATAATCTACCCCAATCAGTAAGGCTCTAGATTTCATTTGAATGGCTTTTTCTAAAGGTGAATCCAACCCAAAAGCAGGACTTATTGGTGAACTCATCGTTAACCATTTGGCTTGTTTGCCTAAGGCCATCACAGCACTATTAGGATGATCAGAAAACAGGGTCTGATCTTTGAGTTGTAAAGTCTGGGCTAAAGATCCCATCCAATTGAGATAGCTTTCTTTCCCTTTAAAGGAAGGATGGCTTTCTCTTATCAACTTATAACTTTCGATTTCTACAGGAGGATGCTGCCAATGGGCAGGTTCTGTATTGGTTGAATATTGGGCTGCCATAAGTAAAGTGCCCTCATAGGAAAGCACTTTAAGTAAAGCATCAATGATGGTATTGGGTCCTCCGGACACCAAACCTATGGCTTTTAGTGAGCCATGAAGTTCAACGATATCCCCTTCATTCAAACCTAAAGATCTGAAGAATGAGCTGGCACTTTCAAGGGTCACAGGAAGCATAAGATTAGTTGATGAGACCTTTCGTTTTAAGCAAGGCAATCAAATTATCTGCGTAGAGACTCACATGGGTCTCATCTAAGCTTTCATCATCTCCTACGAAAACTTCTGGATAGAAGGATTCGATGACGACCCCATCAAGTACGATGATGTAGGTAGGTGTCGCTACTGGTTTGATCACATATTGATAGATCATATTAAGTTGTTTGGTGGATGTCTTATCCATTTCGATATAATACATCGGGATCTTTCCACGAAAAACGACTTCATTGTTGACAGCTTTCATAAACTGACACGCTTCACACCATGAATTCCCAAAGTAAAAGATAAAACTTTCATCAGCTTCGATCAATTCAACCACATAACTAGGTAATACTTGAGTGATCTTGGTTGTGCTTGGTGCTTTGTCTTTAACGCTTGCTGGTATACTTGAACAACCTGATAGAAAGATAAGGCTGATCAACATCAATGCGAGTATTTTCTTCATATTTTTTCCTTGCTATCTTATGATCTTAGTCGATCAATAAACCTTTTTCTCTAAGTAGGGCAATAAAATGAACCGTATACAAATTGATGTGTTCATTCACGAAGCCTGTATCATCTCCCACCAAGACTTCTGGGGTAAAGGTTTCTTTAACGACGCCATTTAAAACGATGACATAGGTCGGAGTCGAAGAAGGTTGAACTAAATAAGGCACCAACAGTTTCATTTGATCTTTGGAGGTCTTATCGATCTCAATAAAATACATAGGGATGCCTGTTCTTCTTACGACTTCAGAATTGATGTCTTTCATAAACAAACACGCTCCACACACAGAGCTTCCATAATAGTAAATAAAACTGGCTTTACTGTCATAAAGTTCTACGACATAGCTTGGTTTTACTTGAGTGATCTCAGTGATACTGCCTGCTTTGTCTTTGATTTTTTCTGGGATGCCATCTGAACAAGCTGTCAATAGCACAGCGAGTAAAGAAACTACAAGTAACATTTTTTTCATAAGGTCCTACTTTCCATGGTGGTGGGCAATCTTGCTTGCCGCACTGGCTGCTATGGCCCCAACGATATCATCTAGAAAGACGTTGCATTGAGATCCATGTTGATTGATTTTTTCTAAGATACCAGGCTTTTCTCTATCGATAAAGCCATAGTTGGTCAAAGCAATCGATCCATATAAATTACATATCCCATACGCTAACACTTCATCGATCCCATATAAAGATTCATCGGCCAAAAGTATGGCTCTTAATTGAGGATCCATATCGATCTCAGACTCAGCGATCTTATCGATCATAAGCCCAGTCAAGATCGCATGTTGAACTTCTCGTTTAGCGATGACGCTTTGTACACTAAGCAATATTTCATCCTTTAAGATCTCAGGATGATATTTGCCTTGAAGATAAAGGACCAAGTCTACGATATCATCTAGACTTACTCCTCTTTCTTCTAATAATTTAACACATTTGTCGTACATCTTGTACTCCTTTGCCTTAGGCACTCAGATTAATAAATTAGATAGAGCCTAAGACTACAGAGAAATCAACACGAATCAATTAAGTTAGATTTCTCTTGGTTTA
>CAIXIN010000157.1 GCA_903919545.1 uncultured bacterium
CTCAATCAAATCAGAGAGACCGTTGAAAAACGTCTCCAATTCCTTCAAGAAGAAAACAGTAAGAAACTCGATGAGATGAGAATGACCGTCGATGAGAAGCTTCAAAAGACTTTAGAAGAACGTATCTCACAATCCTTTAAACAAGTTTCTGAGCAATTAGAATCTGTCTATAAGAGTTTAGGTGAGATGAAAAACATAGGTCTAGAAGTAGGTGACCTTAAGAAAGTATTGTCTAATGTGAAGACGAAAGGCATCTTAGGAGAGATCCAACTCGGAGCCATCTTAGAACAGATCCTCTCTCCTGAACAATACCTTAGAGATACCGCAACTTATCCTGGATCTCGTGATCGAGTAGAGTTCGCCGTTAAACTACCCGGGGATGAACGAGGTCATGTCTTGCTTCCTATCGATTCTAAATTCCCGACGGAAGACTTCGTGAAGTTGATGGATGCCTATGATGCGGGAGATAAAGCTTTAGTAGATTTACATTTGAAAGCATTAGAAGCCAACATTCGTAAGTTCGCAAAAGACATCCACGACAAGTACATCAAGATTCCTTATACAACTGAATTTGGGATCCTCTTTCTACCTACTGAAGGTCTCTATGCGGAAGTCGTTAGAGGAGGTATGGTTGAAGCCCTTCAACGTGATTATCAGATCAACATCGCAGGACCTACCACAATGGCAGCCTTGCTTAATAGTCTTCAAATGGGTTTTAAGACCTTAGCGATTCAGAAAAGAAGTGGAGAAGTATGGAGTATCCTATCCGCAGTCAAAACTGAATTCCAAGAATTCGGTAATGTCCTACAAAGCGCTCAAGATAAGCTTACGAAGACTGGTGAAGAGCTCGATAAATTGGTTGGGGTTAGAACCCGTCAGATCAATAAGAAGCTTAAAGATGTCTCTGTATTAGACGTAGGTAAATCTCAACTGCTTGAGACAGAAGATGATAAAGAAGAATCCAACGAGTAAACCAGCATAGCTGGTTTTTCTTTTATAAAGTAACATAATAGTCTTGACATCTCCTTCATTCGTTGTATTATTGTATTAGGTGCTTAATACAGTAATACAAAGGAGGAACCATGGAGTCATTCCAGAATACCCAACCGATTTATCTTCAAATCATGAATTTAATCAAAAAACAGATCGCGACTTCCGTTTTCAATCCAGGACAGCTCTTAGAATCCGTTAGAGAGTTGGCCATGATCTATCAAGTCAATCCTAATACTGTTCAAAGAGCTCTGAGTGAGCTAGAACGTGAAGGTTTGGTTCGTAGTGAAAGAACCGTAGGACGATACATCACCAAAGACGAAGCAGCCATCGCTCAGTTGCATCAAAACCTTGTCGATGAGGCTACAAGCACCTACATCAACAATGTTCTAGAACTACATTTGAGCCCAGAAGAGATTATCACCACGGTCAAGAACCGATTGAAAGGAGACAACACATGATTGAAATCAAAAATGTAACCAAGACCTATGATGGTAAACCAGCCCTGATCAATGTCAACCTTTCCCTTCAGACCGGAAAGATCATTGGTCTATTGGGTCCTAATGGATCAGGCAAGACGACCCTCATCAAGATCTTAAACGGACTACTTAGAGACTATAAAGGAGAGGTCCTCATCGATGGGAACCCTGTCAACGAGATCTCCAAATCCTTGGTATCTTATCTACCAGATCGTAATTACTTACCTAATTGGACCAACGCCGAAGGCGCCATAAAGATCTTCAAGGATCTTTATCAAGACTTCGATGAGGCAAAGATGAGAAGTTTATTTGCGAAGCTTAATCTCGATCCTAAACAGCCTTTAAAGAAGATGTCCAAAGGAATGAAAGAAAAATTCCAATTGGCTCTCGTCATGAGTCGTAATGCGAAAATCTATATCTTAGATGAACCCATCGGAGGTGTCGATCCGGCCGCTCGTGAATTGATTTTAAAGACCATCTTAGAGAATTATGCGCCTGAGTCCTTAGTTCTTATCTCTACCCACTTGATCGCAGATATTGAACAGATCTTTGATTCTGTAATCTTCTTAAAAGAAGGTCAAGTTGTCTTGTTTGATGACGTAGATACGATCAGACAGACCCAAGGCAAATCCATAGAAGAATACTTCAAGGAGGTCTTCAGATGTTAATTAAATCTATTAAACACGATCTATTATCTACATATAGAGACTTCTTAAGCGTATATTCAGCTCTTCTGGTTATTGCGCTAATAGGACCCTTCGTTGCGAATTCAGGGGTAGAATGGATGATCGCCATACTTTTCTTAGGTATCTTTGGTTTTAGTATTGCGACTTTCGTCATCACCTTTCTAACCATCATACGTTTATACAATAGGCGTTTATTCTCAGCTGAAGGATATTTGACTTTGACCCTTCCTGTGAAAACATCGACCACCATCATCGCCAAAATCGTGACTGGATTTATTTGGTCAACCTTGACTGTCATAGTGTTCGCTGTCTCAACAGGTATATTTGGGTTGATCTATTATTGGACCAATGATGTGTTTAATTCAGAAGCCTATCTTGCCTTATGGGATTTCTTTAAAATGATCAATGAGACAGGCGCCATCTGGACTGTGATCCAATCTGTGCTCGTTGGTTTACCTCTTACGATCCTAGACTCTATTTATAGTTTGGTTCTATTGGTCTTCGTTATGACTTTGATTAACACTTCTTTAATCAAGAAGTATAGAGTTCCAGTTGGGATTGCCATCTATATGGTCATCAGTGGAATGCTTAGTTCGATTTTAGCGCTCTTTCATGGGGCAGCCATCGTCTTCTCATCAGGAGATCCAATGTTTATCACTGGTCCCTTTGATTACTTGACTAACTTCGGTTACTCGATCAACTGGGTTAGCTATATGATCCAATTTATCGGGATGGTCGTGTATATCGCAGGCTTAGGGTATGGCTCTTGGTGGTTATTAGAACATAAACTAGAATTAGAATAGAACAAAGGAGTTCAATGAACTCCTTTTTCTTTAGATATTTTTTAGAAGTATAGACCATAAGCACAAGCTACAGTAACACCCATGACGATCAAGGTCAATGGCCAACCAAAACGAAAGAAGTCTCCAAATTTATAGCCTCCCGCCCCATACACCATCGTATTGGTTTGATAGCCATAAGGAGATAGATACGCAGATGAAGCGGCTATGGTGGTCACCAGGATGAATGGTCGTGGATCAAAATTGGCCTTCAGTACAAGTGCCCATACGATAGGAACCATCAAGACAGCGGCTGCATTGTTGGTGATGATGTTGGTGATGATCATCGTCATCACAAAAGTCAAGGTCAATAGTACCAATGGAGACATCGTAGTTAGACTCACCCCCATCCAAGAGGCGATCATATCAGCACTACCTGTATTACCTATCGCAAGACCTACCGCAAAAGATAAGGCAATAAGCAAAAGCGTTTTGAAGTCGATCATTTTTAAAGCTTGAGGAATCGTCACTGTATTGGTGATCAATAAGAAAGCAACTCCATATATAGCCGTCGTCAATATGTTGAGGTCAAAGGCGATCGATCCTACAATGACCCCGATAATGGTGATTAGAGGAATAATATCTTTGATTGTTCTTGTAGGTTTGATTAAACGTTCATCGCTTCGAATGACTGTAAAGGCTGAGTTTGATTGTAGTTCATGTTGATGATTCTTATCGACGATCAAAAGTAAGGTATCTCCTAATCTAAGGGAAACTGATCCTAACTTACATTGTAATCTTTCCCCATTTCTCATGACCCCTATGACAACCGCATTGAATCGTTCACGAAAACGCAATTCTTTTATGACCATAGAAGGATGATCTAAGAGCTGAGTCAATATGACTTCCATCATGATGGTGTTCTCATGGATAAACAAGGAATCGTTTAGGCCTTCGGCTTCTAAAAATAGACCCTGTATTTTCTTTAATTCATCTATCTTATCGATCTGGCCCGCAAACACTAAGAGGTCTTTTTCTTCGATGATCTGATCAGGTGTTACTGGACAGATCCAAGTATCTCCTCTTTCTATCCCAAAAAGATAGACCCCACTCAATGACCTAAGATGAGCTTTTAAGACGCTCTTTCCGATCAATTCTGATTTTGGACCTACACTGAATCGAACGAGATGTTCATTGACCTTGCTTTGTTCAGTGAAGTCTTCTTTGATCGTAGGCAACATTTTCGTATGAGCCAATTGGATGTATAAGATACCCGCAAGGGCAACAGGAAATCCTATATAAGACAATTCAAAGAAACCTAAAGGGGCTTGTCCATAAGATTCAAGTAAACCACTGACGACCAGATTGGTTGAGGTACCAATCAAAGTCAAGGTCCCCCCCAACATCGCCAAATAAGACAAGGGAATCAAATAATGAGAAGCAGGACGATCCGTCTTAGAAGAGATACGTTTTATGATAGGAATAAAAAGGGATACAACTGGGGTATTATTGATAAAGGCAGAAATCGAAGTAACCAAACTAAACAATCCTAAAGGATTGAACTTATCTTTCTTCAAACCATCAAAGCGCGTGATCCGTGCAAATAGAGGTGATTGTTCAAGTGCTCCTGCGATGACATAAAGCACTGCCACAGCCAATATGCCTTTGTTTGAGAAACCTTCTACCAATTCATCTAGAGATATGTATCCCAATACTAAAAACAGTGCAGAAGCGATGATAAATAGCTTTAATGCATCTACACGTTCTAAAGCCAATAAGATCAATAAAGCGATGATGATCCCTAAAGTGATGATGCCTGACAAGCTGAATCCTCCCTCATCGATAGTTTTATGTATAGCTCTAATACTTTATTAATGATCTTATTTTAAAAAAGGAAGCAGTGAGCTTTCTTTTAGATCCATCTACATCTTAACTAAAGTATAGTTTTCCCCAAACACATCAACAGTGACACTGGTCATGACTTGGTTTTCTTTTGGTTTATCTTGAGATCCAGTCGATACAGAAGCGATACGATCGACTTCTTCTAGACCAGTCAATACTTTACCAAAAGCAGCGTATTGTCCATCTAGATGGCCAGAATCTTTATGCATGATAAAGAATTGTGATCCCGCTGAATCAGGATGACCACTACGAGCCATAGAGATGACCCCACGGGTATGTTTCAGATCATTATAGACATTATTGCCTAAGAATTCGCCTTTGATGCGATAGCCTGGTCCACCAGTTCCCTTACCTTCAGGGTCTCCACCTTGAATCATAAATCCAGGAATGACTCTATGAAAGATCAGTCCATTATAGAATCCTTTTTGAACCAAGGATACAAAATTCGCGACAGTAATCGGGGCTATGCTTGGATACAATTCTAAAGTAATCTGTTGACCACTTCCCATAGTGATCGTAACGATTGGGTTTTTCATAAGTGTTCTCCTCTTTGTGCATCATAATGATACCCAAAGTGACCGATAAATACAAGCC
>CAIXIN010000158.1 GCA_903919545.1 uncultured bacterium
CTTGGCTGCGAAAGCCAAAGCGATGTATGGGGCCCATCTGACCAAGTCCGATTATGAAGAACTCCTCAGAAAGCGCTCCGTTCAGGAAATCGCAGGCTATTTAAAAAACGATACCCATTACGATAAGATCTTGGAAGGCATTAATGAATCCTCGATCCATCGTGGTTACCTAGAGGTGCTGATTCGCCAGCGCTTATTTTTAGATTTCATGCAACTTATTCGATATGGAGAAACACAGAATCATAACTTCTATCAATATGGGATCCTACAGATCGAAATCAAACAGATCTTATTGACCTTACGTTTCCTAAAAGAAACTGAGAAGGGTGGACAGATCTCTCAATTGCCTTTGTTTGCGAATAAGATGACCTCCTTTGATCTTCAAAAGCTGGTCAATGTGAACTCCTATGATGAGTTATTGACGGTATTAAAAGAAACCCCTTATGTCGCTATACTCGTACCTCTTAAACCTAAACCTGGTGAAGAACTCGATTATACTTCCTGTGAAGTTGAGTTGAACTCTTACTATCATAGAGAAGTCTTAAGTCATATCAATAAAGAATTCTCGGGTACCGCTAAGAAACAAATCCTTGAAGTCTTCAATACACAAATCGAACTCGATAATATCACCAAGATCTATCGTTTAAAGAAATATTATAAATCGAGCTCTGAAGACATCATCAAAGTGCTTCATCCTACCTATGTGAAGATTCCTAAGAAACTACTTCATAAATGGATAGAAACTAAAAGTGCCGATGAATTCGTAGAAGCACTCTCAAACAGTGCCTATAAATCAGCCATCAATCGAAAAGACTTCGTTTATATTGAATATCATATGGATTCGATCATGTATAACATCAATAAGCACTTCATTCGATTCGCTACAGATCCTAATGTGGTCTTAGTGGCGTATATGAACTTGCTTGAAATTGAGACAAGAAACATCATCGATATCATCGAAGGCGTCCGATATAAAGTCGAAACAGACAAGATCGCCAAATTGCTTATCTACTAGGAGGAACCCATGGCCATAGAACCAATGAGATTACTTAGACTGGCAGGATCCAAATCAAACATCGAGAAGATACTGCTCACAGCCTTTTCATCCGACGATATGCATGCTGAATTGGCGAGCCATGTCATCAATGATGGTACAGGTGGAAGTGTCATGCCTGAAGACAGTACCTATGCGGATTATTTCAACCGTATCCAATTGATCTTCTCCAATCTACATTCTGATTTTACCTGTGCTTATGATGGGGTCAGTGAATTCACCAATGATGAAATTGAACGTCATTTACGCTTAGCTGAAGTAAACTACGAGAAGATCAATGAACAACAGATCAATCAATCCATCTTAACCAAAGAAGATAAAGAAGCTTTGATTGAATTGCGTAAATACAATATCGCAGCGATCAATCAACTCAGCTTCACTGCGGTAACCTTTGGTAGATTACCCCTCAGTTCTCAAGCGAAGCTTAGTCTCTTAGCGGAAAAAGGTTTCGTTCATCAAATCGTTCATAAAAACAGTCACTACGTATGGATCTTCATCATCAGTAATGCTGAAGACGCTAAAATAAATCAAAGTGTATTAGAAAGCCTCTTCTTCGAACCGATTGCGATTCCTAAAGTCGATGAGAAACAACTCGCCTTAGACTGTGAATCCACCATTGGTAAGATCTATGGCTTTGTCCAACATAACGCAGAAGTCCGTAAGTATTATAAATATATGGCCATCTTCGATGATATCGCTGTGGTCACAGGTTTCGTACCTAAGAAGCGCGTAAAAGCGTTTAAATCGATGTTTGGAGAAATGACTGATGTTACGATCCAAGATTTCCCAGCGGGTCTAGAAGAAGGTCTAGAGCCTCCAACCATCCTAAAGAATGGTTGGTTCTCAAAACCATTTGAACTCTTCGTAGAAATGTATTCATTGCCTCATTATGGCGATTTCGATCCTACATTCTATCTCGCTCTTACTTACTGTCTCTTATTTGGGATCATGTTTGGAGATGTGGGTCAAGGCTTTGTATTGATCTTAGGTGGATGGGCTTTATGGAAATTTAAGAAGATGAAGTTGGCTGCCGCAGCGATGCGTATGGGCTTCTTCTCAATGATCTTTGGATTTCTATATGGTTCTGTCTTTGGATTAGAAACCCTCTTAGATCCTTTGTATCACGCAATTGGGATGAGTGGTAAACCTTTAGAAGTCATGGCAGGGGAATCTGTCAATGTCTTACTCTTAGGTGCCATAGCGATCGGGGCAACCTTGATCCTTATCTCCATGTTTATCAATATCGTCTTAAGGATTAGACGTAAAGATTATGGAGAAGCTCTCTTCTCGCATAACGGCTTGGCAGGCTTTATCTTCTATGGATCCATTATCGTCATGTTGACGATGGAAATGATGCTTAAGATAAAAGTCCTTAACCTTGTCACTGAAATCATCTTCTTCGGGATCCCTGTGGTCATTATCCTCATGCGTGTCCCGTTAAAGAATCTCATCAAGAAAATGGCCATGACCCCTCATGAAGGGTGGTTAGGTTACTTCGTTGAAGCCATCTTCGAAATGATCGAAGTCCTATTGAGCTTTGTCTCTAATACGATGAGCTTCTTGCGTGTAGGAGGATTCGTTCTCTCTCATGCGGGTATGATGCTTGTGGTCATGACCTTAATGGAAATGACAGGGATGTTTGGTCCCATCGTCTTGGTCTTAGGAAATATCTTCGTTATGGCCCTAGAAGGACTTATCGTTGGTATTCAGACCTTAAGATTACAGTATTATGAAATGTTTAGTCGTTATTATGAAGGCGGGGGCAAAAAATACATCCCCACCACAACACTTTAGATCACCAGGAGGAAACAACCATGTTAACGATCTTCGAAGCAGTCGCCCCATTATTAGTCATCGCATTAATCTCACTTCCGGTCATTCCGGTTCTCTCTGGCAAAGTCAATGCCAAAAATGCTAAGTTTAGAGTCTTGACTCAAATCAGTATGTTTGCTGCTGCCTTCTTAGGCGTCTTGGTCTTTCAGATCAATGGCTTAGCGGCTCATGCGGTCACTGAAACAGTTACTGGATCGATCGCAGGCACCAACGCTCAAGGGATGGGTTTCATCGCTGCTGCGATTTCAACCTCAGCTTCTTGTATCGGTGCTGGTTTCGCCGTTGCTGCTGCAGCACCTGCTGCGATCGGTGCCATTTCAGAAAACTCTGATAACTTTGGTAAAGCGATGATCTTCGTTGCTTTGGCTGAAGGGGTCGCCATCTACGGTCTTTTGATTTCCATCCTTATCATCAACAAACTATAAACATGAAATTCTTTTTAATCAGCGATAACACCGATACCCAAATGGGTCTTCGTTTAGCAGGCATAGATGGGGTCGTTGTCCACACCAAAGAAGAAGTTTTAAAAGAACTCAATAACGCCATAAAAGATGACACCATCGCCATCGTTTTAATGACGACTTTGGCTGTAGATACAGCACCGGTAGAAATCGCTGAGTTGAAGCTTAAATTATCCAGACCTCTTATCGTTGAGATCCCAGATCGCCACGGTTCAGTCAAAATCGGTGAAACCATTGATGCCTACATCAGTGAAGCCATCGGTATCAAGATTTAGGAGCCCCTATGGAACAAGAAAAACTAGCAGAGAATCTTGTCAAGGCCATTCAAAGCCAAAGCCAAGAACGATTAAACAACCTACAAGCGGATTATGAAAGCCAACGTTCAGAAATGATCGAACGTTTTAGACAAGAAGCGACGGAAGAAGCCAATGTCTATAGTGAATTGGCTCTATCTGAACTAAGAAATTCTTTGGTTCAAAATGAGTCCCAATCTAAATGGAAAGTCAAAAAAGACCTTTTTATCCGTAGGGCTGAATTGGTAGATGGGCTCTTTTTAAAGGTTAAACAAGAACTGATCGAGTTTACTAAAACGAAAGAATATACAGATTTCGTAAAAGAAGCTTTGGTTAAGGTCTTAAAAGAAAATCCTTTAGAAGGCTATACCTTATTGGTGAAAGCCAATGATGAGGATTTGTTTAAAAGCATCAGTGGAAAAGATGCCTTAGTAGTGGTAAGTGATCGAATTCGAATCGGTGGTTTTATCTTGAAAGATAAAGCAGGTCTTCTTGAAATCGATGAATCCTTAGATTATACATTGAGAGTTCAGAAGGAATGGTTTACGACCCATTCTCAACTGGATTTTTAGGAGGTCATGATGAAAGCAAATGCAAGCATCTATTCGATCAATGGTCCTGTTGTAAAGACTAAACTGGCTGTTGGTTTTCAAATGTTAGAAATGGTCTATGTAGGTCATAAGGAGCTGTTAGGAGAGGTCATTGGGATAGATGACATCTATACCACCATCCAAGTCTATGAAAGCACCACAGGCTTAAAAATAGGAGAACCTATTTTTAAATCGAATAGTCCTTTAGGTGCAACCTTAGGTCCTGGTATCTTAACCAATATCTTTGATGGGATACAGAGACCTTTAAAAGAGATGGCTGAAATCTCAGGGATGTATGTCTCTGAAGGAAGAGGCCTGAATTCTTTAAACGAAACCAAATTATGGGATATTACTTTTACGCTTAAACTAGGCGATAAAGTCTTAGGCGGAGACATCTTCGCAACCATCCCAGAAACTTCTTTGATTCAACATCGATTAATGGTTCCCAATAACATCAAAGGCACCATTACTTATATCAAACCTAATGGTTCTTATAACATCAACGAAAAACTCATGATCGTTACCGACGAATATGGGCTTGAATATCCTTTGACCTCCGTTCAAAAATGGCCTATTAGACAAGCACGACCTGTCGGTAAACGCCAAGTCATTTCTGTGCCTTTGATCACAGGACAACGTGTCATCGATACCTTCTTTCCTATCGCCAAAGGTGGCGCTGCAGCGGTACCAGGAGGCTTTGGGGCCGGTAAGACCATGACCCAACATCAGTTGGCCAAATGGTGCGACGCCGACATCATCGTTTATGTAGGCTGTGGTGAACGTGGTAATGAGATGACCCAAGTCTTAGAAGAATTCTCTGAACTTGTGGATCCTAAATCCCATAAACCTTTGACCGATCGTACGGTCTTGATCGCCAATACCTCCAATATGCCTGTGGCCGCTCGTGAAGCTTCCATCTATACAGGAATTACTTTAGCTGAGTATTATCGTGATATGGGATATCATGTCGCGTTGATGGCGGATTCTACCTCTCGTTGGGCTGAAGCCTTGCGTGAGATCTCAGGTCGATTAGAAGAAATGCCTGCGGAAGAAGGTTTCCCAGCGTATTTGCCATCTCGTATTTCCCAATTCTATGAACGTGCTGGTTACGTTGAAAACATCAATCACTCAGAAGGCTCTGTCACCATCATTGGGGCAGTATCTCCTCAAGGGGCAGACTTCTCTGAACCAGTCACTCAAAATACAAAACGTTTCGTAAGATCCTTTTGGGCTTTGGATAAATCATTAGCCTATGCGCGTCATTTTCCTGCGATCAACTGGAATATCTCTTATTCAGAATATATGGATGATCTAAGGAAATGGTATGACGTCAACGTAGATCGTAAGTTCGTTGGATTAAGAGCTGAAATGATGGGTGTCCTTCATGAGGAAACTCAATTGATGGAAATAGTTAAGTTGATCGGTTCAGATGTATTACCTGATGATCAAAAATTGGTCTTAGAGATCGCGCGTGTCATTCGTGTAGGTTTCCTTCAACAGAATGCTTTCCATCCAGAAGATACTTATGTTCCTTTTGAGAAACAATTCAAGATGCTTCAATTGATCTCTTATCTTAGAGCTCAATCGATACGTCTATTAAGTACCCATAGAACCATTAGAGCCATTACAGCCACTGGTATTTTTGAAGAACTCATCAAGATCAAATATGATGTCAAAAACAGTGAGATCGAAAAACTAGATACTTATTATGAAAAAATAGACCTGGCGTTAGCCAGTGTGAAGTAAGGAGGTCAACCATGAGCCGTCAATATATAGGTTTAAAAGAAATTAAAGGACCCCTTATCATCTTAGATCAAGTCGAAGATGTCAGTTTCGAAGAAGTCGTCGAAATTGAACTCGAAGATGGATCTACTCGATTCGGAAGAGTCGTCGAGATCCAAGGTCAACAAGCCGTCATCCAAGTTTTCGAAGGGACCTCAGGTCTTTCTAAGATCAATACGAAAACCCGTCTTTTAGGTCATCCTATGGAGATCGCCTTATCAAGAGAAATCTTAGGTAGAGTCTTTAATGGGGGAGGAAAACCCATCGATGGTTTAGGTGAAGTCTATGCCCAAACCAAAGCAGACATCAATGGACATTCATTGAATCCTGTCATGCGTAAATATCCTCGTAACTATATCAACACAGGGATCTCTGCGATCGACGGATTGAATACCTTGATCCGTGGTCAAAAGCTTCCTATCTTCTCAGGTTCAGGGATGCCTCATAACCAATTGGCTGTCCAAATCGTTAAACAGGCCAATATCGCTTCAGAAGAAGGTCAAGAATTCGCCATCGTTTTCGCCGCTATGGGCGTTAAGAATGATGTCGCTGATTTCTTTAAACGTTCTTTTGAAGAAACAGGTGTTATGGAGAAGGTCGTTATGTTTCTAAATCTATCCAATGACCCTATCATCGAACGTATCTTGACCCCAAGATGCGCTTTGACTGTTGCGGAATATCTTGCGTATACCTGTGATATCCACGTTTTGGTCATCATGACCGACGTGACCTCTTATTGTGAAGCCTTACGTGAATTCAGTTCATCCAAAGAAGAAATTCCTGGACGTAAAGGTTATCCTGGTTATTTGTATTCTGACTTAGCGTCACTCTACGAAAGAGCTGGGATCGTTAAAGGTAAAAAAGGTTCTGTCACACAGATCCCTATTTTGACCATTCCTAACGATGACATTACTCATCCTGTATCTGACTTAACTGGCTATATCACTGAAGGTCAGATCGTATTAGATCGTAATCTACATCAAACCAATATCTATCCTCCAATAGGCGTCTTGCCTTCTTTAAGTCGCTTGATGAAAGATGGGATAGGTGAAGGCTTTACGCGTAA
>CAIXIN010000159.1 GCA_903919545.1 uncultured bacterium
CATGATAAATTAAGTATCGCAGGAGCACAACTTCTTAAAGATAAATTACCTGATTTATTAAAAGAAGACGTACCTTCTACTACTCAAGATGAATCAAAAGTAACTTTTGCTTATAACATTAGCCCTGAAGAAGAGTTCATCTCTTTTAAAAGAGAGGTCCATGTGGTTTATAATCATCTTAGGGGACTATCACCTTGGCCAATAGGTCATGGGATCATCCACGAGAAGAAACTTAAACTGATCAAAGCCTTTATGATCGAAGAAGAACACCATGATGAACTAGGTGAGTTCGTCGCTTATGAGAAGGGTCTAAAGATTGCTTGCTTAGGTGGTTATGTCGTGGTAACAGTATGTCAATTTGAAGGAAAGGAAAAAATGGATGCGGCTGCCTTCTATAACGGTTTAGGCAAAAGCTTGCTTCATGGAATCTTTGAATGAAAATTAGAACGATCACTTTAATGGGCGTCTTAACAGCAGGATCTGTTATTTTGACCATTTACTTCATGGTGCCTTATGCCATAGGCTACTTTAATCTAGGCGATGTATTGGTGTTAAGCTTTGGGATCGTATTTACCCCAGTCTTATCTTTATTGGCAGGGATAGGACCGATGATAGGGGATTATGCCTTAGGTTATGGGCTCTTTGCGCCCTTTACCTTAGTGATAAAAGGATTGGAAGCATTGATCGTTGCCTTGCTTTATTACAGATTGCCTCATAAACTTAAGTTTATTGCCTTTCTATGTGGTGGTCTCTTTATGGCTTTCGCTTATGGCTTTGCGTATGTGTTTACATCAGGAGGTGCGTGGGGAGCTTTCTTCACCTATATTCTGCCTGATTCGCTTCAAGGTATTGTAAGTGCAACATTAGCGTTCTTATTAAGCCCGATATTGATTAAATTGAAACAAGGAACTTTAAAATAAATGGATCAAAAGCATATACGGAATTTCTCAATCATTGCGCATATCGATCACGGTAAGTCTACTTTAGCTGACCGTATTTTAGAATTGACCAATACTGTCGTTCAAAGAGATATGGTCGATCAGATCTTAGACACCTTAGATCTTGAAAGAGAACGTGGGATCACCATCAAGCTCAATGCGGTACAGTTGAATTATACGGCCCTAGATGGACAAGAATATGTCTTTCATTTGATCGATACCCCAGGTCATGTGGATTTTACCTATGAAGTCTCTCGTTCACTCGCTGCGTGCGAAGGAGCGATCTTGGTGGTAGATGCGGCTCAAGGTATAGAAGCACAGACCTTAGCGAATGTCTATTTGGCTTTAGATAATAATCTAGAGATCTTACCTGTCATCAATAAGATCGATCTACCTAGTGCTCAACCTGAACATGTACGTCATGAGATCGAAAATACGATTGGACTAGATGCGACTGAAGCACCTCTTATATCCGCTAAAAACGGACTCAACATTAGAGCTGTTCTAGAACAGATCGTTGAGAAAGTACCAGCACCACAAGGTGATCCTGATGCGCCTTTAAAAGCCTTGGTTTTTGATTCGATCTATGACTCCTATCGTGGGGTCATCAGTTACGTACGTATCAAAGAAGGATCCATCAAAGTTGGTGATAACATCACCTTTATGGCGACAGGAGCTAAATATCAAGTCACAGAAGTAGGAATAAGAAATCCTAAAGAAGTGAAAACAGAAAGCTTATATTGCGGAGAAGTAGGATGGATCGCAGCTCAAGTTAAATCTGTCAAAGATGTCCACGTTGGGGATACGATCACTCAATCAGACAATCCTGCCTTGGTTGCTTTACCAGGTTATCGTACTTTGAATTCAATGGTTTTCTGTGGTCTATATCCTGTAGATACGAATCGATACAATGATTTAAGAGATGCCTTAGAAAAACTTCAACTCAATGATGCAGCTTTAAAATATGATCCTGAAGCTTCTCAAGCCTTAGGTTTTGGCTTTAGATGTGGATTCTTAGGTCTACTTCATATGGATGTCATTCAAGAAAGACTTGAAAGAGAATACAATTTGACCTTGATAGCTACTGCACCATCCGTTGTTTATCATACCTATTTGACCGATGGCACCATGCAACTAACGGATAACCCCGCCTTATTACCTGATGTTCAACGTATCGATCATATGGAAGAACCTTTCATTAAAGCTACAATAATGGCTCCTAAAGAATATGTAGGTCCTATTATGGAACTATGTCAGAAAAAGCGTGGTATCTATCAAGAGATGTCTTATATCGATGATACACGTAATACCCTTATCTATCATTTGCCTTTAGGAGAGATCGTTTATGATTTCTTCGATAAACTTAAATCAGCAACCAAAGGTTATGCTTCTTTCGATTATGAACTGATTGGCTATCAAGAATCCAAATTGGTTAGAATGGATATTTTGATCAATGCGGAAACGGTGGATGCCTTATCGATCATCGTTCATAAAGATTTCGCTTATGGTCGTGGAAAAGTCATCGTTGAGAAATTAAAGACCTTGATCCCTAGACAACAATTCGAGATCCCAGTTCAAGCGGCCATCAATCAAAAGATCATCGCCAGAAGTGACATCAAAGCCTTACGTAAAAACGTTTTGGCGAAATGTTATGGAGGGGATGTCTCTCGTAAGAAGAAACTTCTAGAAAAACAAAAAGAAGGTAAGAAACGCATGAAGAAGGTAGGGTCAGTTGATGTCCCTCAAGAAGCCTTCATGGCTGTTTTATCCATGGAAGATTAATGAATGAACTTTTAGATAAGATCCAAGCCCTACGTATTCAAAAAGGATGGGATCAAACAGATACTCCTGAGATTTTAGCGAAATCTATCGTCGTAGAAGCGGCTGAATTATTAGAATGCTACATAAACGAAGATATTGATCTACTTGCGGTAAAAAGCGAATTGGCTGATGTTTTGATGTATGCCTTATCACTTTGTAGAGATCTAAATCTTGATCCAGTAGAAGTCGTATTGGGTAAGTTTCAAAATATCCATGAGCGATACCCTGATAAACCATGACCAAAGCCTTATATGTCCACGTCCCATTCTGTGATAAGATCTGTGCCTATTGTGATTTTACGAGAGTGGTGACTCATCCTAAACTAATCGCTGAATATCTAGGCGCTTTAAAAGCTGAACTAGAGTCTTATCCACTCAACTTTTATAAAACAATGTATATTGGTGGAGGAACACCCACTGCTTTAAACGAGAAAGAATTGACTATACTATTAGAAATCTTAAAACCATCTTCTAAAAGGGTTCAAGAATACACCATCGAAATCAATCCTGAATCTTTGACACTAGATAAAGTTAAAGTGATGAAAAGATATGGGATCAATCGAGTAAGTCTAGGTGTGCAAACCTTTGATGAGAAAGAATTGAAGCTGCTTCATCGATCACACAGCTTTGAAGATATCATCAACGCCATCAATTTACTTAGATCTAATGGGATAACCAACATCTCCATAGATCTAATCTATGGTTTACCTCTACAAACTTTAGAAAGCTTTGAGAGATCTATCCATGAGGCCTTTAAACTGCCCATTACGCATCTTTCTCTCTATAGTCTCACCATAGAACCTCATTCTGAATTCGGTCGTCAGAAGCTTACAAAGGTCTCTGATGAGATGGAAGAACTTATGTATTTTAAAGCCATTGAGCTTTTTAAGTCCTATGGATTCCATCAATATGAGATCAGTAACTTCACCAAAGAACAACCTTCTCAACACAACACCATCTATTGGCACTCTGAAGATTATCTAGGGATAGGACCAGGTGCAGTATCCTTACTTAAAAATCAACGCATCGAGAATACGAAAAATTTGATGAATTATCAAAAAGGTATATCTCATGAATCCATCATCGATCTTTCTGTGGATGATCAACGTTATGAATTCATGATGATGGGACTAAGATTAAAAGAAGGTATTGAATTAGAAAGATATCTTACTCGTTTTAATGAATCAATGAATGTCCATTATGAGAAACAGATCGATGATCTCATTAAAAAAGGATGGTTAGAAATAAAAGAAGGATATTTGAGATGTACAGAAGAAGGCTTTCCTTTACTAAATACAGTACTAGGAGAATTACTAGACGAATAAACTTGCTTTATTTTAGCGCCTATGATACATTGATTACGCTTTTATTCTGGGTTTCTGGGTACCTCGCCCGACTACTCGGATTAGAAGGTCACAACACAAGGAGGAAGAAAACATGTTAACAAAAGAAGCGAAGACAGCCATTATCAAAGATTATGCCCGTTTTGAAGGGGATACTGGTTCCGTTGAAGTGCAGGTCGCAGTATTGACCACACAGATCAACGTACTAACCGCTCATCTCAAGATTCACGTCAAGGATTTCCATTCTACACGCGGATTAATGAAGATGGTAGGGACAAGACGTAGTTTGCTGACTTATCTTCGCAATGAAGATTTGGCTCGCTACCGCGCACTTGTTGCTCGTTTAGGCTTACGTAAATAAGTTCATTAGACATCGGTTGAAAAATCGATGTTTTTTTATGATTTAAATAGAGATTAATAATCCTTAACTAGCTTAATAATCAAGGCTAGATTATTATGTGAAAACAGGGTCTTGTGGTATAATAAGTCAGTTAAAGAGGTAAACAATGG
>CAIXIN010000160.1 GCA_903919545.1 uncultured bacterium
ATTCCTCTACAAGGAGCCCATGCGGTAGTCTTAGGACGCTCTCAATTGGTAGGACGACCCTTAGCTCAACTCTTATCCAACGAGAACTGTACAGTAACTGTATGTCACTCCAAGACGATCGATATACCTCAACATACACGTATGGCAGACATCGTGATCGCAGCCATAGGTCAACCAAAGATGGTAACAAGAGATTATCTAAGCTCAAAAGCAGCTGTCGTTGATGTGGGTATCAATAAGGTCGATGATAAACTTGTAGGAGATGTGGATTTTGAGAACGTGGTGGATCTGGTAAGAGCGATCTCACCTGTCCCTAAAGGCGTAGGTCCTATGACCATCGTTACTTTACTTCAAAATACGATGGAAGCTTATACCTTGAGAGAGGCTCATCATGGCTGAGTATGATCTCAATGACATCGTCGAGATGAAGAAGGAACATCCTTGTCACAAATCAAAGACATGGAAGATTATTCGTATGGGAGCCGATATTAAGATAAAATGTCAAGGCTGTGGTGCCGCTGTGATGTTGGACCGCAGTGATTTTGAAAAGAAGTTAAAAAGAATCGTAGTAAAAGCAGAAAGCGAGATCAGTAAATAATGCCTCTAACCGCCGGAATCGTCGGATTACCTAATGTAGGTAAGTCCACCCTCTTCAATGCGATCACCCACTCTTCAGTGGAAGCCGCCAATTATCCCTTCGCCACGATCAATCCTAATGTGGGTGTCGTCGAAGTCAAGGATCATCGTGTCGATGATCTGGTCAAGATCTTCAACCCTAAGAAGACCATTTATACGACCTTTGAGTTTACAGATATCGCAGGTTTGGTTAAAGGAGCTTCTAAAGGTGAAGGCCTTGGTAATCAATTTTTATCTCATATTAGAGAAGTCGATGCGATCTGTCATGTGGTTCGTTGTTTCGATGATCCTAATATTACCCATGTTCATTCTAAGATCGATCCTCTTAACGATATCGAAGTCATCAATCTAGAACTCATCATCGCTGATCAACAATCCATTGAGAAATCAATCAATAAGGTTGAACGTAAAGCCAAGACGAAGGATAAAGATGGAATCTTTGAGTTTGCCTTATTGACCAAGATCAATGAAACCTTACTTTCAGGTAAATCCGTAAGATCTCTAGATTTAAGTAAGGAAGAACTTGAAGTACTAAAGAGCTATCATCTATTGACCGCTAAACCTGTCATCTATATCGCCAATATGTCTGAAGAAGAAGTGAAACATCCTGAAGACAATACCTATTTTAAGACCGTTAAAGCTTTCGCAGAATCTGAAAACAGTGATGTGATCGCAATCTGTGCGAAGATCGAAGAAGAACTATCTGTTTTAGATGATGAAGAAAAAGCCTTCTTCTTAGAAGAATTAGGTTATACAGAAAGTGGTCTAGATAAGATCATCAAAGCAACCTATCATTTATTGGGTCTATGGTCATTCTTAACCGCAGGTACCGATGAATGTCGTGCTTGGACCTTTAAGAAAGGGATGAAGGCTCCTGAATGTGCAGCTGTCATCCATACTGATTTCCAAAAAGGATTTATTAAAGTTGAAGCGTATCTATATGAAGACATCATGAAGTATAAGACGGAACAAGCCGTTAAAGATGCGGGTAAATTACGCATCGAAGGCAAGGAATATCTCGTTCAAGACGGAGATGTCTTACACTTCCGTTTCAACAATTAGGGATTGTTGTTGTATAATTGGGATGAAGGAGGCACCTATGAAACTCATCATTGCGATCGTATCTAACGAAGATAGCCATACTTTACAAAGCCAGCTAACCAAAGCAAACTATTCTGTAACGAAATTATCCACGACCGGAGGATTTCTAAAGCTAGGAAATACTACTTTTTTGATTGGGACCGATAATGATAAAGTCGATGAATGTATCGAACTTATCAAAAAAGAAAGCCAAACCAGAACTGAAGTGGTTCCTTCTACAGCCTCTTATGATCTAGGTCGATATGCCTCATTCCCTTTAGAGGTGAATGTAGGTGGGGCAACCATCTTCGTGGTGGATGTCGAAAAATTTATAAAAGTATAATGAACCCAAAACTGGGTTCTTTTTTATAAAAAAGCAACCAAAGGGTAGAATCAAAGTGAAAACTAAGTCATAATATAATAAAGATATCCTTTACACACCTAAGGGATAAGATCTGAATGGAGCCATGATGAGAAAGACATCTGCAGTTTACGAGAGATTCTTTGAAAGAGTCTTTAAGGTTTTTGAAGTTGAAATGGTTAGATTGGCGCGTATGACCCAAGGGTCCATTATTAAACGTGGACGCTTTTATACGACAGCTACACGAGAAGCTCAAGCTTTAACGAAAATCCAATATCTTATCGATTATGAAGGATATGGGATCTCACTAACGATGGTTCCTAATTTAGTGATTGATAAAGCACCTTGTTGTATCGTTAAGATGGACTTCGTTTTAGATCCTCAAGGTAAAGCTTTGACTGTATCCTTAGATGAAGTCTTAGAGAGAGATGATTTTAGTCCTTTTATTTTTCAAGACATCTTATCAGAAGAATTGATGCTGGAAGTGGTTGAATGTGAGATGGCTATTTTAAGAAAGAACCAAGCTCATTTTAGAGACTTAGCCCAAGATCCTTCTACGAGAGCCTTATTCATCAAAAAGATCCTTAAAGATCATTTTCAATGTATTGAACATCGTGAAACACTCAATGAAGAAGCCATCCAAGCTGTATTAGATTTTAAACTATCTCACGCACTAACACCTTTCACTAAGAACTTTGTCTTAGGGAATACAGAAGAAGCATTAGACTCTATGAAAAAGATGGATCAAAGATTTAGTGATTATGATTTAAGAATCATAGATAAACTAAGCAAGAATCTAAAATCAGGACTAAGACAATGTTTGGTTCCTGTGCTTACTGAAAAGAATTATAGATATGTCTCTGAAGGAAGCCGTGATATAAGGCGTAAACAAGCTCGTTTAAGTTACGGACTAGCTCTTTTATTAAGTGTACTTCCGATGGCGATCCTTACCTATTTCGTGATGGGGCTTACGTTTTGGATTTTTAGCTTTGAAAGTTTTTATACAACTGAAGTGAATACACTATTGGCGATACCACCTTTATTGATAGGTAATTTCTTTGCGGCGATATGGGTAAGATCCTTAGCTCATCAAATGGCTTTTCCTTTAGATCATCAAATCTACTTAGGGTATAAGATGAGATCTAAACATGATAAATCTGAACGATATATAAAGTGGAGTTCTCTTGTGGTGATGGTGATGATGTTGAGTGTGGCTTCTTGGGGTGGGACAAATCTCTTGATCTTCAACCAAATGAATTTCTCATTGGCGCCTGGGTTTATGTGGTTTCCCCCAACCAAACTTATTACTTATTATGAAGTTGATCATTTAGAATATCGATTTGAACTTGATGATGAATCAGGGGATAAAATCATTTATCAACACTATGTCTTGATCTTCAAGGATGGGAAAGAAGTAAACCTAAAACCTTATATAAGCATTACTGAATGTGAGGATATACTGATTCCTTTCTTCGAAAGAAAAAACATTAAAACCATCAACTAAAAAAGTCGAGTAATCGACTTTTAGTTTTCTATTCGATACACTGTCCAATCACTCATAGGTTTAGCACCTTGTCTAAGATAAAAACTTAAGGCAGGAGAATTCCAATCGAGGACAGACCATTCCATTCTTCCACAGTTTTCTTCTTTAGAGATCTCAAGTAGTTTCATAAACATAGCCTTACCTACCCCATGTTTACGAAAAGGTTCTATGACGAAGATGTCTTCCATATAGAGTCCTTTTTTACCTAGGAACGTAGAAAAATTATAGTGATACAAGGCAAATCCTACCACAGCGTGATCGATCTCAGCTAGGATAACCATAGCTTCTTCACGATCAAAAAGGGCGCTTTTTAAGTCTTCAAGTTGACATGAGACATGGTCAGATAAACGTTCATACATAGCCAATTCTTTGATGAGATAAAGAATGGTTGGGCTATCTTCTTTGACTGCTTTTCTAATGCTTAGGTTCATAGGAGCTCCGCGATGACCGGATAATGGTCAGAAGGATAATGTCCTTCAATAAATCTTGTATCAGTTAATACATTTTTAAAGCTAAGCTTATCTGTATAAATGAAGTCGATGGCTTCTATCCCATTAGGGATCCCAAACGCATGGAAAGTATTGGGTCTATCTAATTTCAATTCTGTATAGGCTTCTTTAAAGGTCCTTAAGAAACGAATATGGATTGGATGAGTGATCGGTGAATTGAAATCTCCCATTAAGACAAAGGGAATCTTCGTTTTCTTAAATTGTTGGATATAGAGATAAAGATATTTACCATTTCTTCGTATCGTAGATTTAGATTGAAAAGCCAAGTGGGCATTGAAGACTCGGATCTTTTGACCAGTATTCTTATCTTGAACTAAAGCCATCGTACAGATACGCGCAAAGCCTTCTTTTAAGTTCATATCTCCGGCTAAGTTAAAGTTCCCATTGAGCCATACGGTTTCAGTTTCGAGTAAATCATAATGTGCTTTCTTAATAAGAATGGCACATCTTTCCCCACTAAGATCCGCATTTCTTCCATCCCCTACACTAATATAGTCATCGCAATGTGCTTGAAGATAATCGAAAATGACTTGTGTACACTCTTGGGTCCCGATCACATCCGCATCATGAGCTTGGATCATTTTCAACATTGCTTCTTTGCGTAAAGACCACTGATTGTATCCATCGGTAGTATTGTCGTAGCGAAGATTAAAGGTCATAACTTTCATGGGTCTATTTTAACACATTCCTAATAGCCTCTAAATAAAGAAAACAAGCACTTTATTGAAGATAAGGAAAGTGGTAGACAATGTTATAATAAAGAGGCGAGGACCTTATGAGAATTGGACAATCCACTGATATTCATCCCTTAGTAGAAGGCCGACCTCTGATTTTAGGAGGAGTTTTGATCGATCATCCTAAAGGATGTTTAGGTCATTCTGATGCGGATGCCTTGACACATGTCATCGCAGAAGCGATATTAGGGGCTTTAGCTCTAGGTGATCTAGGTAAGCATTTTCCTGATACTGATCCCAAATATAAAGGTATCAGTTCTTTATTGATTCTAAAAGAAGTCGTTAAGATGATGAAAGATAAACATTTTAAAATAGGAAACATAGATGCCTTGATCTTGATCGAAAGACCTAAGATGGCTCCTCATATCCCATTGATGAAAGAAAGACTATGTGCTGTTTTAGAGTGTGATATAGATCAATTGAATCTAAAGGCTACTCGAGGAGAAGGTTTGGGTTTTATTGGTCATGAGGAAGGGGTCGTCGCTCAAGCGGTGGTCCTATTAGA
>CAIXIN010000161.1 GCA_903919545.1 uncultured bacterium
TCTGGGAAGTTTGTATCGATACTGGTTCTTATCGCAGCGATGATACTCTCTATACGAGTCAAAGACGAGAAACTCGTGAGTTTATTGACGATGCCTTTGATGACTTCCATTTGATGTTTACCACGATCGACATCACCTTCCGCTAAGGATTTTCGTTCTCTTGAGAAGATAAGGGCTTCTCTAGAATCCATCGTATTCATACCTTCTTCGAAATGAAGAGAAGGTCGTTTAGGTCCAAAATAGGTCGTATCGAAGGTACGATCTGAATAGACTTCGATTTCTCCTAAGATGTCTACGATCTTGATGAACGAAGAGAAGTTTAGTCTAACGTAATAGTTGATGTCTATGTCTAATAGATTTTCAATTGTTTTAACTGAACAACTGATCCCATAAAGACCAGCATGGGTCAGTTTATCATACGCTCCTGTTTGACATCCGAGATTTACATAGGTATCACGGGCGACGGTCACCAGTAAGATCGTTCCTTTCTTAGGATTAACGACCATGACGATATTGACATCGCTTCGAGAACGACGGGAAACAGCCCCCCCGGTATCAATACCACTGATGAGGATAGAGAAAGATTCATTTAAGACATCGGCGTTTTTAACGATGACTTCTTTGAGGTAGCTTTTTTCTATGGCCCAGATCTCTTTCGTGAGGACTTCAAAATCAGGAGCCTTTTCTAATATGAAATCAACCATCGCTGAATCAATGACCATCACATCGATGGTTCCTGCGACCAAAGCATCATAAGTTTCTTCGTTACTACCTGTAGAGATCCATTCAACATTTGTCACTTTCGTTTCAAATTCTGCTTTTAAAGTATCTGTGGTTTCTTGATCGAAACCTACAGAGATTCCTATTTTAGGATCACTAAGATTACTTAAGGATGAGATGAGACCTTCTTCTAGGACCACAAATAGGATCGTTCTTGTCTCATTGGGTTCATAGATGATGATGTTGTCTAGGGTCCTTTGAACGTAATTGATCCCAAAGCTTTCTAAGACCAAGACAATGATCAAGATGATCTGTATCCAGGTTCGTTTAGACCATAGACTTAACGCAACTAATAGTAGCCCTACTCCAAAGAAAACAGCGAGTAAAAGATCCGATAAAAATTGGACCTTATAAAGGATCACAGTTAGTACAATAAAAGATATTGACAGCAGTATCTTAACGAGTAGTTTGAGTTTTCTCATCTTACAATAACCTTATCACAAAGCCACTAAAATAGGCAAGGAAACAAGGATGAAAGAAAGGTTCATAATCAATGAAATAAAACCTTTGAATGAATCAAAGGCTTTGATAAGAAATGTTTAGTTTAAAAGGAGTTGAGTTTATAGATAGTCAGGTAACCATTGTTTATGAGCTTCTAATAAATCATCACAAAGATGTTTGATGTCTGATATGGAGAGCTCTGAGGAGGTATGGGGATCCATTAAAGCTGCTTTATAAACATCTTCTTTCTTTCTTGATTGTGATGCGATAAGCGTCAACGAGTGGACATTGACATTGGTTCTATTGATGGCGGCACAGATCTCAGGAAGATCTCCTACATAACAAGGACTGATCCCATTACGATCGACCAAACAAGGGACTTCTACACAGGCATTTCGAGGAAGATTCGTGATGAGACCAGTATTCAGTACGTTTCCATGGATTCGATAAGGCTCATCGCTTTCCATGGCTTTGATGATGTAGGCCGCAAATTCATGAGATTTTTCATGGATGATGTTTTTATCATTGACCAATTCTTGGCGCATCTTGGTCCATCCATCGATTTGATGGATACAACGTCTTGGGTATTCATCTAAAGGGATCTTATAGAGATCAATAAGCTCGGGATAGTTTGATTTGATAAACCAGGGTGTATATTCAGAACTATGTTCTGAAGATTCAGTTACATAATATCCAAAAGTATTCATCAGTTCATGTCTAACAAGATCCCAGGCCATATCCTTTTGATAGGATCCGCTTAATGAGCGTTCTTTGATGAGAGGATAAAGATCATTACCTTGACCATCTTCAACTTTTAATAGCCA